>NZ_JBSFJX010000006.1:0-172181 GCF_053598275.1 Streptomyces sp. NPDC001156
CCTGGACCCTGACTCCGGCCACACCATGAAGCACGGAGGGCGGCCCCGCCACCAGCGGAACCACCCTCACAGCAAGATTTTCAGTGATCTTCTAGACGGTCGTCCTGATCACCCACCGGCTGGCGTCGGTGCGCCACGCCGATCTCGTGCACGTACTGGAACAAGGGCGGCTCGTGGAGTCCGGCACGCCGGACGAACTCCTCGCCGCGGGTGGCGTCTACGCCGACCTGTACGCCCTGCAGGCGTCGCAGTTCACGGCGAAGGTCACCAGCCGGGAAGCCGGCTGAGACCCGAGGACCGGCTACTCGGTGGCGTCGGCTCCGGCCACGATCACCAGGAACGCATCCGTCGCGAGGTCCATGACCACCTCCGCGGGCAGCCCCTCCAGGCGGCGCGCCTGCGCGAACTCCTCCGCGGGCCACGATCCGCGCGGCCCGCCGGCGGGAAACCGCTCCAGCACCGTTCGCCCGTTCACCCTGCACCTCCTTGCCACGCCGTCTTCCGGCGAGCCGACCCCGGTCGGCTCACAAAGTTAAACGCCCCTTCCCACATGAACGGATCGTGAAGTGACGGTACTGAGACGTATTCGACACTCGCTCAGCACGGAATGGCCGTGGATGAACGCATAGTTTCGCTTTGCTGGAACGCGATGACCCATCAGGACGGCTCAGCCGTCGTACTCCTGGATGCGCCGGCCATGGCCGCGGTCCACGAGGGCGGGCAGCCGCTCCTCCAGCTCGCGCAGGGTCGACGGCAGGTCGATGGTGAGCAGTTCGCGGTCACGCATGAGGACGCGCCCGTCCACGATCGTGGTGCGGACGTCCGACGCCCGGGCGCTGTGCACAAGGGTGGCCGCGAGGTCGTGGACGGGCTGGGTGTGCGGTCCGCCGATGTCCACCAGCACGATGTCGGCGCGGCGTCCCTGGGCGATGCTGCCGATACGGTCGCCGAGTCCGACGGCCCGGGCGCTCTGGAGCGTGGCGTGGTGCAGCGCCTGCCGGGACGTCAGCCAGCCGGGGTCGCCCTCGGCCGACTTCTGTGCCAGGGAGGTGAGAGCCATGGACTCCCATACGTCCAGGGAGTTGTTGGAGGCGGCGCCGTCCGTGGCGAGTCCGACCGGGATCCCGAGCGCGCGCAGTGCCCGTACCGGTGTGGTGGTGGGCCAGGCGAACTTGAGGTAGCCGCGAGGTGCGGTCGCCACGGCCACGCTTCCGGTCGCCCGCTCCAGCACGGGCAGGTCGCGCTCCACGATGCCGGTGCCGTGCGCGATGAGCAGGTCGCTGCCGAGGAGTCCGGCCGCTTCCAGGACCTCGATGGGGGTACGTCCGTGCCGCGCCAGGCTGGTGTCGGTCTGCTCGCGGTTCTCGGCGGCGTGGATGTGGACGGGAAGGCCGTAGTCGCGGGCGAGTCCGGCGGTGGCCACGAGGTCCGCGTCGCTCACGGTGTACGGGGCGTGCGGGGCGAGGGCGGTGGTGATGCGCCCGTCGGCGAAACCCCGGTGCCGCAGCGCGAAGTCCAGTGATCGCTCGCGTCCTGCGGCGCCCTGCGAAGAGAAGAACGCCTCCCCCAGATGGGCTCGGAGTCCGCAGTCGGCCACGACGGAGGCGACGGCGTCCATCGAGAAGTAGTGGTCGGCGAAGCAGGTGACACCGCCGCGGATCATCTCCGCGCAGGCGAGCCGCGCCGCCGACGCCGCATCCTCCTCGGTGAGGTTGGACTCGATGGGCCAGATGAATTCGTTGAACCACTCCTGCACGGGCAGGTCCTCGGCGATGCCCCGCAGGGCGACCATCGGGGAGTGCGTCTGGCAGTTGATCAGGCCGGGCACAGCCACCTGGCCGCGCGCGTCGATGCGCTCGACGGCAGGCAGGTCCCTGACGTCCGCCGCGGGCGTCACCGACTCCACGATCCCGTCCCGTACGACGACCGCGGCGTCCTCCGCGAAGCCGATCCGCTCCTGGTCGTCGTGCACGAGGACCGTGCAGCCGGTGATGACGAGGTCGGCGGGAGCCGTCTGCCGGCCGGCCTGAGTGGACGTCATCCCGTCACCGTACGACGTGGTCGTACTCCTGGGCGACATGCACCGCGCATCCCGTCGCCGCCCTGTTCCACCGGCGGTTGCGCGCGCAGGCTGGGCGTCACCACAGCCCGCCACTCGGCTTCTGGAAGGAGCCCGGCATGCTCGTCGGCACCTGGAACCTGGAGAACCTGTACCGGCCCGGGGGCCCGTTCGGCCCCAAGGACAAGGCCGGGTACGAGACGAAGCTCGCCGCCCTGGCCGCCGTGATCACGAAGCTCGATCCGGCGCTGCTCGGCGTCCAGGAGGTCGGAGAACCCGAGGCACTGGAGGACCTGGCCGGAATGCTGGACGGCCAGTGGCACGTCACGGTCTCCCAGAACCCGGACGAACGCGGCATACGAGTGGGCTTCCTCAGCCGAGCCCAGCCGCGCGTGCTCGCCGACACCAGTGGTTTCCCCCAACTGCTGCGGCCAGTGCAGGGGGACGACGACGGGACGCCCGTGTCGCACGCGGGCCGGGGTTTCCTCGCGGTGGAGGTCACCGTCGGCGAGCTGACACTGAAGGTCGCGGTGGCCCATCTGAAGTCGAAGCTGCTGTCGTACCCGGGCGGTCGCTTCCAGCCGCGCGACGAGGGCGAACGGGCCCGCTTCGGCGCATACGCCCTCTACCGGCGGGCCGCCGAGGCGACGGCCCTGCGGGCGCTCGCCGACGACCTGCTGGCCGGCGAGGGGCGCACCCGCGATGTGGCGGTGCTGGGCGACATGAACGACGAGGTGCAGGCCGCGACGACCCAGATCCTGCTGGGCCCGCCCGGATCCGAGATCGGCACACCCGGGTACGAGCACCCGGACCGGGGCGACGCGGTGCGTCTGTGGGACGTGGCGCCGCTCATCCCGGAGCAGAAGCGGTACTCGCGCGTCACCTCCGGGCGCCACGAACTCATCGACCACATATTGGTCAGCCATTCCCTGGTCCACCACCTCACGGCGGCGGGCACGGGCCTGCCCGACGACGGACCGGTCCTGCCGTCGGTCGGCGCCGATCCGGAAGAGCGACGCGGGGCACCCGGGTCGGACCACGCCCCCGTGTGGGTCCGCGTCGGGTCCTGATGGCAGGGCAGAAGGCCGTAACCGTGCCGGGACGGGAGCGGGCCCGGGGGCGTAGCCGGCCCCCGGGCCCTGGAATGCCGCCCATGTGGGCACGCCGGCACGCTTGAGGACCCAGGTCAGTCGTGATGTCGCCGCGTCCTGCCTTTGGACCACCGCGTATCGAGCTACGCGGACTGGACTTGAACCAGTATTTCGGCGTCCGGGGCCCGGGCCCGGTCGATCCGGCGATCGGCGGCGAATGCTGAGTCTGGAGCGATAGTCTGAGATTGATCGCGGTCTGCCTCTGCCGAATTGGGCTACCGCGGCCGGAGATTGTGCCGCGGGGAGGACTCGAACCTCCACTGGGACCGCGTCGTCACGACAAGCTTCAGCTTCAGCTTGCGCTCCTCGCGCGCCCCGGCCGTCGTTCGTGGTGGCCGGGGAGTTCTTGAGGCTACCCGAACAGGTAGCCGAAGACGGCGTCACCGACGCGCTGCTCGACGACATCCGTTCCGTTCGCCTCCTCCCGGGCGAACTTGACGGCCTGCTGGAGCTTCTCGACCCGGTCGAGCAGCTCGTTCACACGCCTGGCGGGCAGTGCGCCGGAGAACTTCACGGTCGTCCAGTATCCGACCGGCACGTCCTCGTAGTACACCTCGACCTGCGCCGGGTGCTTCTCGGTGGCCTCCGCCTTCACATGGTTGCGGGGCACCTTCTTCGTGCGCAGGGTGCGTACCGGCTCCGTCTTCCATGCGTCGGTGGACGGGTCCTGGATCCAGGACTCGGCGGCGTCGAGGACCGGCAGCTTGCGGACGAAGGTGTTGAGATCGACGAGCTGCTTCTCTAGGAAGAGCAGATACGCCACGGGGACATCGGCGATGAGCACCCGCCCGTCCACCTTCACGTCCGCCCTGGCGGCGCAGTTGGCCCAGTCCTTCGTGGCGGTCACGTCGAACAGCCGCGTGAGCGTCGCCGCGGTCTGCCGCAGCACGTCCTCCGCCTTCACCTGGACCCGCGTCGACTCGGGCGGCAATTGCTCGCCCTCTTCGTCCTTCGGCTGGTACGTACGCGAGATGCCGGCCAGCAACGCGGGCTTCAGGAGCCCGTGGTGAGCTGCCGTCAGGTCCTGATGGGACTTGGACTTGATGCCCTTCTCGACTGCGATGATCTGATTGAGTTTCGCCACGCCGGAGACGGTAGCAGCGAGGTACTCGACGTTTCGAAGGATTATCGGGCCGCGAATTCCCTTGCGGCGACAAGGGCTTCACCGAAGACTTCCTCGGCCGACCCGATGGCCTCCGCGAGCCGGTCCGGGGCGGCTCTCAGCCCCAATACGATCTCGTCGACCCCCCGCAGCCCCGCCCGCTCCAGCAACCGCTTCTCGTTGGTCACCCACTCCCCCCGTGCGGCCAGCACGGCGTGTGCGGACTGGGCGGCGGCCGTGGCCAGGGCGCCGGCGACCTCGGTGAGGCAGGACTTCGGTGCGTGGTTGGCCTTCGCGTACGAGAGGGTGGCGCGGGCCGTGCCGTACCAGCGCTCGGCTGCGGAGGCGCGCAGCGGCTCCGGGTATGCCTGCGGGCGCGCAACGGTGCCTCGCAGCACGCGGTTCACGGCCAGTTCGGCGACGACCAGATAGCTGGGGATGCCGGCGAGGTGGAACAGCAGCGGCTCGACATGGAAGCGGCCCCCCTCGGCCTCGGCCAACTCGTGCTCCACGACGTCGAGATCGCGATAGTGCACGTCGACGCGGCGGCCGTCGACGGTCAGCCAGGCGCCGCCGTTGAAGACTCCCCCGCCCCAGCCGCCGATATCCGACACCTCGCCGGGCCAGCCGATGGCCCGCAGGTGTGCGGGGTCGAAGTCCGGGCCCCGGTAGTACACGGCCAGGTCCCAGTCGCTGTCCGGGCCGTGGGTGCCTTGCGCGCGGGAGCCGCCGAGGGCCACGGCCCCGACCGCGGGCAGGGCCGCGAGCCGGTCCGCCACGTGGTCGAGGAACGCCTTGTCGTCCACGGTCACCCCCGGCCGTCCCCGTTACCGCGAGTCTCGTCGCCGGCCGTGCGCGCCTCGATCCCTCCGGCCGCCGTCGGCTCCGTCAACTGGTCCACCGGGCCCCTTCGTCGCAGATACGGCCACCTACCGTAGCGGTCGCCGGACCGTCCGTCCGCTGGGTTTGCGGGGGATATCGCGAGGGTGCGGGTCCGGGTCGAGGCGATTGTCAGTGCCGCGCATTATCAATGATGGAGTCGTCACAGAGCGTGACGATCCGCGGGTTATCGGGTACGGGGAGGCAATCATGGCCGGTTGCGAGGCCTCGGACAGCCGACGGCACGTCGCGCGGGCGGAACCGGAGGGGGCGGCGACGTCGCAAAGGCAGGCGGTGCTGGAGCGGATCAGGGCCGAGGCGATCGAGATCCCTCGCCTGGAGCCGGGGACGCTCGCGCTGCGAGCCGTGGAGCACCGCGCACGTACGGAGAGGGAGCGACGGCTGTCCGGTGGTGTCGCTGGGGGCACCCACGACACCTCTCCTGCTCCGCCCGACATCTCACCCATGCCTGCACGCGGTGGCTCACCGCCTGTCCCGGCCGACCGTTCCGCGCTCGACCCCTGGAAGGTCGGCTATCTCCTCCACCGGCTCAGCCATGACGACCGGCTCCTGAACGGCCTCTCCGGTGCCGGGCGAGCGGAGGCCATGGCAGTCCGGCGGCAGCGGATCTGCGCGGCCATCGCCGAGGCGTATCCCGCCCTTGCGGAGGAGTGCGTGCGGCAAGCGAGTGGCCCAGCGATGGTCGACCGTCCTGACGGGGACGGCCGACCGCCTTGATGAGGCCGGGAACCGGCTCGCTGGGCGAGGGCGGTCTCGGCGTGTGCGTCGCGGCCCGGACGTGCCCCGGATCGGGCAGGCGAAGCGGCCGCGCGCGGTGGGGCTTCGCCGGTGGACGCACCCCAAGGCAGGGCCGGTTCGGTGGGCCGTGCAATGCGCTCGGCTCCGCCGCGAACCGGGACGAATTCGGATGCGGTCGATGGGCGGCACCGCGCATGATCGGCGGGTTGCGGTGCGTCGGCGCGGCCGGTCGCACCGGTAGTCGCTCCCCGGGAGGCACCATGCTCAAGCGCGTCACCGTTCCCACGCTCTTCCCACCGCCCCGCTACGCGCACGCGTCCGTCGTGGAGGCGGGGACCCGGCTCGCGTTCCTGGCCGGGTCCGTGCCGCTCGACGCGGACGGGAAGCTCGTCGGCGAAGGCGATCCGGTACGGCAGGCCCAGCAGGTGCTCGCCAACCTCGATGAGCAACTGCGCGCAGTCGGAAGCGACATGACGCACGTGGTGTCGACGGACGTATATGTAGTGAGCGGCAAACCCGCGCTGCTCTCCGCGGTCTGGGACGTGGTCGAGGCCTCGGGGCTCAGCACCGGGCCGCATTCGTCGACGCTCATCGGCGTGGCCTGCCTCGGGTACACCGGACAGTTGGTCGAGATCACCGCGACCGCCGTGATCCCGACCTCGTCGGCCGTCGCTCCCACCGCGGCAGACGTGGTTCCCACTGCGACGGCCATTGTTCCCAACGCGAGAACCGTTGCTCCCGCCGCCCCGCGGGAGGCGTAGCAGCCCATTCCCCGGGAGTTGCGGCCCGTCATCGCCTGCACGACGCCATCTCCCAGCGGCCCATCGCGGCGGCTCGCGTCATCCGAGCGCCCCGACACCGTCCGAGTCGCGGCCCAGGCGCGGCGCGGCTCGGCCTCGGGCGCCCGTGTCCGTCACCGCGACCAGCGCCTCCGCCACGCCCGTGCGCAAGGCCGCCCCGTCATGGCCAACCGGCCCGGGAGCCGGGCTCGTCGGAGTCACGGGCGTCGTGACCGCTCGGCCCCGGTCTACCGCTCGGCGGGCAGACCCGCCGCCTCGGCCGCCGTGCGCAGCACGTCCCGCAGCATCTCGGGGGTGAGACGGCCCGTGAAGGTGTTGCGCTGGCTGACGTGGAAGCAGCCGAAGAGCTCGAGGCCCTCCAGCGTCACCCGGGCTCCGTGCCCGAATGCGGGTCGTGGTCGCGGCACCGCCCAGCCCGCCTCGGCGAGTGCGGCCAGCGCGGCCTGCCAGCCGAAGGCGCCGAGCGCCACCACGGAGCGCAGGGACGGCCGCAGCAGCCGCAGTTCCTGGACGAGCCACGGCCGGCAGGTGTCCCGTTCCCCGGGCGTCGGCTTGTTGGCCGGCGGGGCGCAGTGCACCGGGGCTGTGACACGCACCCCGTACAGTTCCAGGCCGTCGTCGGCGGCCACCGACGTGGGCTGCGACGCCAGGCCCACAGCGTGCAGCGCCGCGTACAGGACGTCGCCGGACCGGTCGCCGGTGAACATCCGCCCGGTGCGGTTCCCACCGTGGGCCGCGGGGGCGAGTCCGATCACCAGCATCCTGGCGTCCGGCGGTCCGAAGCCGGGCACCGGCCGTCCCCAGTAGTCCCAGTCGGCGAACGCGGCGCGCTTGGTACGGGCCACTTCCTCCCGCCACTCGACCAGACGCGGGCAGGCGCGGCATCCCGTGATCCGCTCGTCCAGCGCGGCGAGGCTGCTGCTGTCCATGCCTCCACGGTAGAGCCGGACGGAACCGGCCCCGGACGAGGGCCGGGAGGGGCCCCGAGAAAATGACGTCCGGTTGACCCAGCTCAGGGGACTAAGGTCGAGGACATGGCTGCTGCAGATGCGGACGACGACAGGACGGGCGAGGCGGGCGCGGCCCAGGCAGGCGGCATGGGCCGGGATGCCGAGCCGGGTCCGGCCCCCGAGGCGGATCGGCGCGACGCCGACGGCCCTGAAGAGGACCGCGCGGCCGATGCCTCGGCCTCGGTGGAACCCACGGCCGCCGACCCGAAGAAGGCTGCCGCTGCGGCCGCCGCCGACGCCGCCGGGCCGTCGAACGGCGAGAGCGTGCGCATCGACAGCTGGATCTGGTCGGTGCGGCTCGTCAAGACCCGCTCGGTCGGTGCGACCGCCTGCCGGGGCGGCCATGTCCGGGTGAACGGCGAGCGTGTGAAGCCCGCGTACGCCGTGCGCGTCGGTGACGAGGTGCGTCTGCGGCACGAGGGCCGGGAGCGGGTCGTCGTCGTGACGCGTCTGATCCGCAAGCGGGTCGGGGCCCCGGTGGCCGTCCAGTGCTACATCGACAACAGTCCGCCCCCGCCGCCCCGCGAGGCCGTGGCCCCGGCCGGCGTCCGCGATCGCGGCACCGGCCGCCCCACCAAGCGCGACCGCCGCGAGATGGAACGCCTCCGCGGCCTGGCAGCGGCCCCCGGCGGCGGCTTCGCGGACGCCTATGCGGCGGGGCGCCATCCGGGCGGTCAGCGACGGGCCAAGGGCGGGAGTCGGCCGGACGGCCGGGGCGGCTCCGGAGCGGGCTGAGGACGGGACGGAGCAGGGGCGGTCCCCCGCCCCGCCCTGTTCCGCGCCGCACGCCCTCGCTCTCATGGGCGGAGCCGGTCATGCCCGCAGCGCCGGTCATGCGCGGCGCAGTACCAGGCGCGCCAGGTCCGCCACACGGTGGCGCCGGGCCCAGGCGATCAGCGCCAGCGGGACCAGCAGGATCAGCGGGGTGGCCGCGTTCTGACCGTCGAAGACGGTGAGCTGGACGATGAACGCGCCCACCATCAGCCCGGACAGCGCCATCGCCGCGACCGGCGCGAGGAACGGGATCACCAGGGCGACAGCCCCGGCCAGTTCGAGTGCGCCGATGGTGTACATCCCCGGGTGCCCCCAGCCGATCCTGTCGAAGGAATCGGCCGCCGACGGGTGCGCGATCAGCTTGGGCAGCGCGCTCGCGAGCCCGTAGAACAGCGCGAGCGTGATCTGCAGAGCGCGCAAGGAGATCTCGGCACGTCGGCTCCGGCTGCGCCCACGGCCCGGCTCGCGGGCGGCGGAGACGGCCTGGGCGGCTGAGGCGGTGGTCTCGGACATGAGGTTCTCCTCGGGGTAGCGGGTCAGCGGTGCTGTCACAGAGGTAGACCCGTCCACGTCCCGCGACTCATCGCTGCCCGGCCGCCTTTCCCCACCCGGTTCTCATGCCCGTCCGACGGGCGGTCTTCCGCTCCTCGTTCCCGATCCCGCATCACCCGATGCGGTGACACGTTCGAGGATGGAGCCCGTGGAGCCCCCGCACGGGGGCGCGGTCAGAGCGCGAACCAGCCGTGCCCGCCGTACCAGTGCCCGCCGGACCGCAGATGGTCCACCACCGCCCGCTCCACACTGCTCCGCCGAGGCAGCCGCTCCACCGGAAGGTCGGGATCGCCGAAGACGAAGCCGACCGGCATGCCGTCGTCCGGCGTCGTCTCCTGGTGCGCGAGCTCGAAGCGGTCCTGGAAGCGGATGATGTTGGAGTCGGCCGGGAGGTAGTTCTTGAGCTGCGGATCGAGCAGCCAGGAGTCGCACACGGCGATCTCGTAGCGCTCCTCCGGATAGTGCTCGGCGAAGAAGGCCCGGGCCAGTGCCAGGGACCGCTCGCACGCGGACGCCGACAGGGGGCCGCTGAAGTCCGGTATGTGCAGGCTGAGACAGGGGTCGCCGGGTCCGAGCCCACGGCCCGCCGCGGCGACGGCCCGTCCGGTGCGCTGCCCGAGCCGTGCGCGCTGGTACTGCAGCCGCCCCAGCTGGAACAGCTCCCCGTGGAAGTGCAGCGCCGTCCACCACGGGAACAGCAGCCCGCCCGTGCCACACCGCCGGCGGTGCACGGCCATCTGCCGCCCGAGGTCCGCGAGGGTGCGGCGTGACACCTCCTCGGGGATGCCGTGCTCCCGGTGGTGGGCGCGCACATAGGGAAGGGCGGCGACGAAGACGTACACGTGGAAGAACCGTCCGAGCGCCCCCGCCGACTCCGGGAAGGACGGCGGTTCCCAGGCCCTGCCGATCTCCCCCATGTCCCGCACGAACCGGGTGACGCACCGCCCCAGCAGCGTCATGGCCTCCGCGTCCCGCGCCAGCCGGGCGCGCAGGGCGACGAGGTCGTTGATGTCCTCGTGGGGTACGGACAGGTCGAGCAGGATGCCGGGGAGTTCGTCCGCGTCGGGCAGGACGAGCCCCGTGGGGGCACCACCCTCGCTCTCCAGGTCCCGCATCCATTCGGCGAGCCGCGTGTCCTCCCGCAGCGCCTCCAGCACCGTCGCCTCCCCTCGAGGACCCGCCCCGCGCTCGCCGCGACCCGTCGGATCCGGTCACCGTTTCATGGTGAACGTGCATCACGAAGGGTACTTGTCCCGGTAGGAACGGTGATGTGATGCGTACCGGCAGCGAACCGACGACGGCGCGCAGTGCCCTGCGGGCGCGGTTCTGGCTGAGCGTCTGGGGTCTCGTCTGGGCGACCTTCGGAACGGTCGTGTTCGCCCTCCTGGGGCGGCCCGGCTGGGCAGCCGCCTGCGGCGTGCTGTGGCTGATCGTCACCGTGGACTTGGCCGTGATCCTGCGCCACATCCATCAGGGCCCGCACTGGCAGCCGGGCCGCGATGTCCCGCCGTATCCGCCGCCCGAACACCGTCGGTAGGGAACCTCGGTGACGGAACTCCGCCGGTCCCCTCGGAGCGGTAGTGCGCCCCTACTGGGAGTCGAAGCGCGCCGCTCTCAGGTACTCCGGGTTCGGGTCCAGCGCGGCGGCGAGCCGGAAGTGCCGCTTGGCCTCCTCCGGACGTGACTGGCGCTCGTAGGTGCGGGCCAGCGCGAAGTGCGCGAACGCGTTGTCGGGTTCACGCTCCAGCACGATGCTGAACTCCAACTCCGCGGGCCGCAATTGCGCTGCGGCGAAGAAGGCACGCGCGCGCAGCAGCCGCGCAGCGGTGTTCTCGGGGTGCGCGGCGATCACGCCGTCCAGTAGTTTCACCGCGCCCCGGGGGTCCCGCGCGGCGAGCAACTGCTCGGCGGCGCGGAAGTCGATCACATGGGTCTCCGGAGTACGTCCGGTCGGATCGCTGGTGTCGGGCACGGCAGAGTCCTTCCCTAACTTCCGGGGTTCAACGCCCCCGGGGTCGACCGCTATTCCTGCGGGAGCCGCGCCCGGCGCACCAGATCAGCCCATATGACCCTTACGCTCCGTTCCAGCTGCTCCAGTGGCCCGTCGTTGTCGATGACGATGTCCGCCGTTTCCAGCCGCTTCTCCCGCGTGGCCTGGGCGGCCATGCGTGCGCGTGCGTCCTGCTCGGTCATGCCGCGCAGACGGACCAGCCGGTCGAGCTGGGTGGCGGGGTCGGCGTCGACGACGATCACGACGTCGTACAGCGGGGCCAGCCCGTTCTCGGCGAGGAGCGGGACGTCGTGCACGACCACGGCGTCCCGGGGCGCGGCGCTCTCCAGTTCGCGCGAACGGGCGCCCACCAAGGGGTGCACGATCGAGTTCAGCACGGCCAGCTTCTCCGGGTCGGCGAAGACGATCGAGCCGAGCTTGGGGCGGTCGAGGCCCCCGTCCGGCGCGAGGACGTCCTCGCCGAAGGCCTCGACGACTGCGGCCAGCCCGGCCGTTCCGGGCGCGACGACCTCGCGCGCGATGCGGTCCGCGTCGATCAGCACGGCCCCGCACTCCACGAGCAGCCGCGACACCTCGCTCTTGCCGGCCCCGATACCGCCGGTCAGGCCCACCTTCAGCATGACGCGAAGCCTACGGCCTGGCACCGGCGGCACCGGCGACGGGCCCCGCGTTCAGCCGTCGCCCTCGCGCTCCGCCAGGAAGCGCTCGAATTCCTGCCCGATCTCGTCCGCGGACGGGATCTCGAGGGGCTCGGCAAGCATGTTGCCGCGTGTCTCGGCACCTGCCGCGGCGTCGTACTGGTGCTCGAGGCCCTGGACAAGAGCGACCAGTTCCTCGTCGCCCTCCTGGATCTGCCGGTCGATCTCCGTCTGTGTGCGGTGCGCGTCCGAGCGCAGGGAGTGGGCGATCGTGGGGAGAACCAGCCCCGTCGCGGCCGTGATGGCCTCCAGAGCGGTCAGTGCCGCGTCCGGATAGGCCGAGCGGGCGATGTAGTGCGGGACGTGGGTCGCGACGCCCAGTACGTCGTGTCCGGCCTGCATGAGCCGGTACTCGACCAGGGCCTCGGCGCTGCCGGGGACCTGCGCCTCGTCGAAGGGGCTGCGGTGGCCCGGCACGAGGTCGGTGCGGTTGCCGTGAGGGGTGAGGCCCACCGGGCGGGTGTGCGGCACGCCCATCGGGATCCCGTGGAAGCTCACCGACAGGCGGACGCCGAGCCGCTCCACGATCTGTCGGACGGCCACGGCGAAGCGCTCCCACTCCACGTCCGGCTCCGGACCGGTCAGCAGTAGGAAGGGCGCCCCGGTGGTGTCCTGGACGAGGCGTACCTCGATCGTGGGCTCCTCGTAGTCCGTCCAGCGGTCACGCTCGAAGGTGAGCAGCGGGCGGCGGGCGCGGTAGTCGACCAGCCGGTCGTGATCGAACCTGGCCACCACCTGGTGGGGCAGCGAGTCCAGGAGCCGGTCGACGATCTGCTCGCCGGCCTCACCTGCGTCGATGTAGCCGTCGAAGTGGTAGAGCATGACCAGTCCTGCCGACTCCTGGGCGAGCGCCATGTCGACGACGGCCAGGCCCTTCGGCTCCCATGCGTACAAACCCTGCGGATCAAGCACTAGACCGCTCCTCCTCGTGTTCGTACTGCACAACGTGGGCTGGGACACGTCCATTCCCGATTTGTGCACCGACGCACAACACTCAGTCAGTCCCCGGGCCCCGGGCCCGGGAAGCCGCCGGGAGGGTCCGGGAGACCCGACGCGCGCGCAGGCGCAGCCCCTGGGCCGAGGTCACGACACGCCGGACAGCATGCCCGGACGCCGCCTCGGCGATGCGACGGACCGCCGGCCGGCGACGCTGCCGATCTCGCCTCCCTATGGGAGGGTGCGGCGCCCGGTAGGCACGGCTGAGGGCCCGCCCCCAGGGGGACGGGCCCTCAGTCATCGGCTAACGCCTAGCGGCGAGCGTTCAGCTCTGACCGCCGGCCAGCTTCTCGCGCAGCGCAGCCAGCGCCTCGTCCGAGGCCAGGGCGCCGGAGCTGTCGCCACCCTCGGAGGAGTACGAACCGCCGGTCGCGGCCGGAGCGGCGGGCTCGCCACCCTCGGCAGCGGCGGCAGCGTCGGCCTCGCGGGACTTGATGACCTGCTGCTGGTGCTGCTCGAAGCGCTGCTGCGCCTCGGCGTACTGGCGCTCCCACTCCTCGCGCTGCTTCTCGTAGCCCTCGAGCCAGTCGTTGGTCTCGGGGTCGAAGCCCTCGGGGTAGATGTAGTTGCCCTGGTCGTCGTAGGACGCGGCCATGCCGTACAGCGTCGGGTCGAACTCGACCGAGGCCGGGTCGGCGCCGAAGGACTCGTTGGCCTGCTTCAGCGAGAGGCTGATGCGACGGCGCTCGAGGTCGATGTCGATGACCTTGACGAAGATCTCGTCGTTGACCTGGACGACCTGCTCCGGGATCTCCACGTGGCGCTCGGCCAGCTCGGAGATGTGGACCAGACCCTCGATGCCCTCGTCCACGCGGACGAACGCACCGAACGGAACCAGCTTCGTGACCTTGCCGGGCACGACCTGGCCGATCTGGTGGGTGCGGGCGAACTGCTGCCACGGGTCTTCCTGGGTCGCCTTCAGCGACAGGGAGACGCGCTCGCGGTCCATGTCGACGTCGAGGACCTCGACGGTGACCTCCTGGCCGACCTCGACAACCTCGGACGGGTGGTCGATGTGCTTCCAGGACAGCTCGGAGACGTGGACCAGACCGTCGACGCCACCCAGGTCCACGAAGGCACCGAAGTTGACGATCGAGGAGACCACACCGGAACGGACCTGACCCTTCTGCAGGGTCGTGAGGAACGTCTGGCGGACCTCGGACTGGGTCTGCTCGAGCCAGGCGCGGCGGGACAGGACCACGTTGTTGCGGTTCTTGTCCAGCTCGATGATCTTCGCCTCGAGCTCCTTGCCGACGTACGGCTGGAGGTCGCGGACCCGGCGCATCTCGACCAGGGAGGCCGGGAGGAAGCCGCGGAGGCCGATGTCGAGGATGAGACCACCCTTGACGACCTCGATGACGGTACCAGTGACGATGCCGTCCTCTTCCTTGATCTTCTCGATCGTGCCCCAGGCACGCTCGTACTGGGCGCGCTTCTTCGAGAGGATCAGGCGGCCTTCCTTGTCCTCCTTCTGGAGGACAAGGGCCTCGATCTCGTCGCCGACGGCAACGACCTCGTTCGGGTCGACGTCGTGCTTGATCGAGAGCTCGCGGCTCGGGATGACACCTTCGGTCTTGTAACCGATGTCGAGCAGGACCTCGTCCCGGTCGACCTTCACGATGACGCCGTCGACGATGTCGCCGTCGTTGAAGTACTTGATCGTCTCGTCGATCGCTGCGAGGAAGGCTTCCTCGTTACCGATGTCGTTGACCGCTACCTGCGGAGTGGTGGCGGTGGTCTCGGTGCTGCTCGTCATGTGGGAAAGGGCTCCGGTACGGACATTGAGTCGTAGGTACTGCTTACGCCGGGAGCCCGTTTCGCTCTGTAGAAGCCGGACAGCCAAGGAAGCGCCACCCTGCAGGACACTGAGTGCCCAGTGGCGCCTCGAGAACCGAGGGGACATACAACAGATGCGAGCGCAGCCTGCTACGTCTGAGGTGCGCAGGCCCGCAGCGCAACTTGTAGCATACGGGGGCAGCCGGACAGGGTCAATGCGCGAAGCCGCCCACCCGGGGCGAATCGCCACATTTCCGGCACAAAGCCCACCCGGCTGACCGCATACCGGGTGACGTCACAGGCCACGCAGACCCAGGACACCTCTTTCCTGACACGCCGAAGCGGGTTGGTCGGAAGAGTACGACGAGGGAGCCGATCATCCAAGAGCCCGAACAGTTCGAGCCAGAAGCCACCCGGCGTGCCGCCGGTGTCACGGAGAGTTCCCGGGCCAACCGGGGCTGGTGGGACCGCAACGCGGACGAGTACCAGATCGAGCACGGCACCTTCCTCGGCGACGACCGCTTCGTCTGGTGCCCGGAGGGCCTCGACGAGGTCGAGGCCGAGCTGCTCGGCCCGGCGGAGGACCTCAAGGGCAAGGACGTCCTGGAGATCGGGGCCGGCGCGGCCCAGTGTTCGCGCTGGCTGGCCGGCCAGGGTGCGCGGCCAGTGGCTCTCGACCTCTCCCACCGTCAGCTCCAGCACGCCCTCCGCATCGGCGGGGACCTCTGCCTCGTCCAGGCCGACGCGGCCGCTCTGCCCTTCCGCGACGCCTCCTTCGACCTGGCGTGTTCCGCGTACGGAGCAATGCCGTTCGTCGCGGACCCGATGCTCGTCCTGCGCGAGGTGCACCGTGTGCTGCGCCCCGGCAGCCGTTTCGTGTTCTCGGTGACGCACCCGATCCGCTGGGCGTTCCCGGACGAGCCGGGGCCCGAGGGCCTGTCGGTGTCGGGTTCGTACTTCGACCGCACCCCGTACGTCGAGCAGGACGAGGAGGGCCGGGCGGTGTACGTCGAGCACCACCGGACGCTCGGCGACCGGGTGAGGGACATCGCGGCCGGCGGGTTCCGGCTCGTCGACCTGGTGGAACCGGAGTGGCCTGCCTGGAACACGTCGGAGTGGGGCGGGTGGTCGCCGTTGCGCGGCGCCGTGCTCCCGGGGACGGCGATATTCGTCTGCGAGCGCGGCTGACACGAAGGGTTCCGGCCAAACTCGGCGTGACGACGGGCGAGCGCGTATGCCCGGACTCCGGGCAGGGCACAAACGAATGACCGGCAAGTCGTCCCCCGGGCTGCGCGCGCAGTGCCGGGTGTTCGGGGGTGGGCGCATGCACATCTGCCCGGTCTGCGAGCGGAGCGACAGGACCACGAAGCTCAGCGCCCACTGGAGGACGCTGTCACCCGAGGGGCGGGCTTTGGCACCGCACCTCGCCCGTCCGGCGCTGCACGACGAGCGCTGGTCGGCGCCACTCGGGCTGCTGGCCTTGGGGTGTGCGCTGCTTCTGTCCGAAGCGTGGCTGGGGTTCGTCGGCGTGGCCGGCGGAGGTCTGTGGCTCGTATCGCTGCGCGACAAGGTGGCCCAGGCCGCGCGCCGGCGGGCCGACTGGCGCAGGAAGGCGTTCTGCCGCCGGTGCCACCAGGCCTTTCTGCCCTGACGGTGCCGCCTGGAACACTGGTGCGGTGATCCGCCACGACGCCCTCGACCGCCTCGCCGTCCGTTCCGCGGTGCCCGCTCTGCGCGGTGCGCTGGACGTGCACGGTGTCGCGGTGCTGTGCGCGCCGCCCGGGACCGGCAAGACGACGCTCGTGCCGCTGGTCCTGTCCGGACTGGTCGGCGATGGCCCGGCGCGTCGTGTGGTGGTCGCCGAGCCCCGGCGGATCGCGGCACGGGCCGCGGCCCGGCGGATGGCCTGGCTGCTCGGGGAGAAACCCGGGGCGAGTGTCGGCTACACCGTGCGCGGCGAGCGCGTGACGGGGCCGCACGCGCGCGTGGAGGTCGTCACGACCGGTGTGCTGCTCCAGCGGCTGCAGCGGGACCAGGAGCTGGCCGGTGTCGACGTGGTCGTGCTGGACGAGTGCCACGAGCGGCATCTGGACGCGGACACGGTCGCCGCCTTCCTGCTGGATGTACGGGGCGCCCTGCGGCCCGAGCTGCGGCTGGTGGCGGCGTCCGCGACGACGGACGCGCAGGGCTGGGCCCGGCTGCTGGGCGGGGCCCCGGTGGTCGAGGCGGAAGGCGCCTCGTACCCCGTGGAGGTCGTGTGGGCGCCGCCCGCGCGTCCCGTCCGGCCCCCGCACGGGTCGCGCGTGGACCCGGTTCTGCTGGCGCATGTGGCCTCCGTGGTGCGGCGCGCGCTCGCCGAGTGCGACGGGGACGTGCTGTGCTTCCTGCCCGGCGTCGGGGAGATCGCGCGGGTGGCGGGACAGCTGGGCGACCTGGGCGGTGTCGAGGTGCTGCAGGTGCACGGGCGTGCGCCCGCGGCCGTCCAGGACGCGGTGCTGTCCCCCGGCACCCGACGCCGGGTGGTTCTGGCGACGGCCGTCGCGGAGTCGTCGCTGAGCGTGCCGGGGGTCCGGGTGGTGGTCGACTCGGGACTCGCGCGGGAGCCCCGGGTGGACCATGCGCGGGGGCTGAGCGCGCTGACGACGGTACGGGCTTCGCAGGCGGCGGGCCGGCAGCGCGCGGGCCGTGCCGGACGCGAGGCGCCGGGCCGGGTGTACCGCTGCTGGCCGGAGGCCGAGGACGTGCGGCTGCCCCGCTTCCCCGCGCCCGAGATCAAGCTGGCCGACCTCACGGCGTTCGCGTTGCAGACGGCCTACTGGGGCGACCCGGACGCATCCGGGCTTGCGCTCCTGGACGCCCCCCCGGCCGGGGCCATGGCGGCGGCCCGGGCGGTGCTGACGGCGATCGGAGCCGTGGACGCGGCGGGGCGGCCCACCGAACGGGGTGTGCGGATGTCCCGGTTCGGTCTGCACCCGCGACTGGCCCGTGCGTTGCTGGACGCGGCGCCCGAGATCGGCGTGGACCGGGCCGCCGAGGTGGTCGCGCTGCTGAGCGAGGAGCCGCCGCGGGAGTACGGGGACGACCTGGCGGCGGCATGGCGGGCGGCCCGGCGCGGAGGCGACGCGTACGCGGCCCGCTGGCGGGACGAGGCCCGCCGGCTGCGGGGCGCCCTCGGCGATGAGCCGGGCGCCCCTTCCCGGGGCGGGCGCGCCGCCAGCCCCCGGGACTCTTCCTCCGGCACGGGCGGGGCGAGGCAGGCGCAGGACGATCACATGGTCGGTCTTGTCGCCGCTCTCGCCTCTCCCGAACGGCTCGCACGGGCCGACGGCGGTTCGCATCTCATGGTGAACGGCACCCGCGCCGAGCCGGCGGACGGGTCACGGCTGCGCGGCGCCCCGTGGCTCGCCGTCGCCGTCGCCGACCGGCCCGTGGGGTCGGGGCACGCGCGCGTACGGCTCGCCGCCGTGGTGGACGAGGGCGTGGCGCGGCACGCCGCCGCGGCGCTGCACTCGGAGGGCGACGAGGTCCACTGGGCGGACGGGGACGTCGTGGCCAGGGCTGTCGAGCGGCTGGGGGCGGTCGAGCTGACGACGCGGCCGTTGCGGGAGCCCGCTCCTTCCCTCGTCCGTGCGGCCCTGCTGGAAGGGCTGCGCGAGGAGGGATGGGGGCTGCTGCGCTGGACGGAACAGAGCCGTCTCCTGCGGCAGCGTCTCGCTTTTCTGCGCCTGCATCTGGGCGAGCCGTGGCCTGCCGTCGGCGACGGCGCGCTCCACGCACGCGTGGACGAATGGCTAGAGCCGGAGCTGAGCCGTGCCCGTCGGCGTGCCGACCTCGCGCGCATCGACGCCGGGCAGGCGCTCGGCCGGCTGCTGCCCTGGGCCGGCGGGGACGCCGCCCGGCTCGACGAGCTCGCCCCCGAGCGGGTCACCGTCCCCAGTGGGTCCAGGATCCGGGTCGACTATGCGGACCCCGAGCGGCCCGTGCTCGCCGTCAAGCTGCAGGAGATGTTCGGGCTGCAGGAGTCACCCGAGATCGCCGGTGTGCCCCTCCTCGTGCATCTGCTGTCCCCGGCCGGGCGGCCCGCCGCCGTCACCACCGACCTCGCGTCCTTCTGGCGGGACGGCTACCGGGCCGTGCGGGCGGAGCTGCGGGGCCGCTATCCCAAGCACCCCTGGCCCGAGGACCCGGCGACCGCGGAGCCGACCCGGCACACGAACGCGCGGCTCAGGCGGTGACCGGCTCCGGCTCCACGGTCCCGATGGGAGCCGCCTCGCCCTGGGGCCGGTCGCCTGCCTCCAGCCACAGGGACAGTGACAGCAGACAGACACCGAGGACGAGGAAGCCCCACGGCAGGTAGGACGTCAGCATGAGGACCAGTTGGCGGTTGTGCTTGACGAGGGCGACCGTCGAGCGGATGTAGTCCTCGCGCATCTTCACATGGCCGGCGAACACCGTGATCTTGTCCCGGCCGCCGAGCAGGGTGCCGCCGCGCAGCTCCTCTTTGTGGATCTCCTCGCCGTAGACGGGCGCGCCGGTGACGGGCTCGACCCAGAACTTGCGGACCGTGGTGTACCACCGGGTCGTACCGGTCTTGGCGACAGATGCCGCGGTGATGCCCTGGACGGGCATCACCTTGGGGAAGGGGACCTTGGTCCAGGGGATGGTCTGTTCGAAGTAGTAGACCTCGACGCCCCGGAAGGTCTGCGTGCCCTTGTAGTGGATGGGTGCCGTGAGGCGGGCCTGCGCGTCGAAGTACTCGTAGTCCCTCTTCTGCGTCAGGAAGGGCCACTTGAACTCGATGCCGTCGCGCCGGACGGGGTCGTTGTCGACCATCTCGCCGGTCGCATGGACCGGTTCCTGGCTGTGCGCGTCGAAGATGTAGCGCTCGGGGATGCGGGAGACCATCTTGCCGTCGGGGCCCTGCACATAGGACAGGCCGTCCCAGACCACCACGTCCCGGCCGGCCGTCTTCTCGATCTTCTTCGCGGCTTCCACGTCGCCCTTGAGGGTCTGCACGATGGTGACGTTCGAGACCCTGCGGGACTTCATGGTGCCGTAGTCGAGGAGGGTGGCACCCTTCGCCTCCAGGACCATGTCCTGGTACTGGTTCGCGGGGACCTTGGCGAGGCGCGGGAAGACGTACCAGCGCATCAGCGGGGACAGCGCCGTGAAGAACACGGCGAACGCGAGCAGGATCAGGCCGGCTCTACGGCGCATCTCGGCGTCCTCCCTGTGTGTGCGGTGCGCATGTCCGGGTGCCGTGCCGTCGCGGCGCCCGTACGTCACGGCTGGCTGGGGACGGTCGTCAGCAGAGGCTTCGGCGAGGTCTTGCCGGTGGGCGCCCCCATGGCCGTCATGGTGAACACCAGGGCGAGCGCCGCGCAGAGACCGATCGCGGCTGCGATGAGGGCGCGCATGGGGGGGCCTCCCGGCCTTTGCTGATGCCTCGTCAGATCCGGCACGGTAGCAACGTCCGCGTGAGATGAGAACACGTCGCACGCACAACGGCGGCGCCCCTCCGTGCTGGAGGGGCGCCGCCGTCATACACGCTGTGCGGCGCCTGTGCGCCAGGGCCGGTCAGGCGGTGGAACTGGCCGACGGGCTGGGGTCGCCCGACGGTGCCGCCGCCGCGACGTCCAGCTCGACCGTCAAGGTGGCCCCGCCCGCGGTGGTGATGCGGAGCAGGAACGTTCCGGTCGTGTCGTCGGCGTAGAGCTGCGGAAGCTGCAGCTGGCCGTCGGCGTCGGTCTTCAGGCCCGTGAGGGTGCGCACGGTGTTGCCGTTCGCGTCCTTGAAGTAGGGGCCCTTGTCGTTCTCGGTCGGGTCGTCGGCCGACTTGACGAGCGTCGCGGTGGCCGCGACGCCGTCGGCGACGGCGCCCTGGTAGGTGGCCTTCACCGTGACCTGGTCCGCGAACTGGCCGCCAGGGGTGCAGGTCAGCGGGGTGTCGCTGGCGCGGACGAGGGCGTCGGCCTGACGTTCGGTCACCGTGACCGGGTAGTCGAGGCCGGCGACGGTCCGGCCCACGACGAGGGCGCGGACCTGGAAGTTGCCGGTCTTCTGGCCGGCGACCAGCGCGGGTGCGGTGGCCCTGCCCCAGCTGTCGGTGACGACGGTCGCCACGGTCTCGCCGCCCGTGAAGGTGGTGTCGGTGTCGCCGCTGATGGTGAACCGCACACGGACCTTCGACACGACCTTGCCCACCTTGGTCACGGCCTTCACCACGACCTTCTGGTCGAACGTGTCGCCGGCCATGGCGGAGAGGCTTCCGGTGCCGCCGTCCACCAGGTGGTCCACCGTGTCGGTGGCGGTGGGCGGCGGCGTGGAGGGCGTCGGCCTCCCCGGCGTCGGCCCGCCCGGGCGGGGGCCGGTGGAGCCGGGCTTCGTCTTCCCCGGCTTCGGCGAGTGGCTGGCGCCGGGCTTCTCGTCGCTGCGGTGCCTGGGCAGCCTGCCCGCGCCGTCCGGGATCGAGTGGACGCCCTTGCGGTAGTACTCGTACCAGGACAGAACGGTCTTCAGGTAGTCCTGCGAGTTGTTGTAGCCGAGGATCGCCGCGTTCATCTCGGACTGGACCGACAGGTCACGGTCGAAGCGGCACAGGTAGTGGGCGGCGGCGAGGGCGGCGTCGTAGACGTTGTTGGGGTCCTTGACCCCGTCGCCGTTGCCGTCCTGCCCGGCCCACGCCCACGTCGAGGGTATGAACTGCATCGGGCCGACCGCGCGGTCGTAGACGATGTCGCCGTCGTAGACGCCGTTGTCGGTGTCAGTGATGCTCGCGAAGCCGTTGCCGTCGAGGACCGGGCCGAGGATCTTCGTGAACGTCGTGCCGTTGGCGTCGACCCGGCCGCCGCTCGCCTGGCCGGATTCCACCTTGCCGATCGCGGCGAGGAGTTGCCACGGCAGGTTGCAGCCCGGCTTGGCCCGCCGGAGTTCGGCCTCGGCCTTCTTGTAGGCGTCGAGGACGGTGGCGGGTATGCCGGACTCCGCGGCGCCGACCACCCCCGTGGTGGGGCCTACGGTCGGGGTGGGCGAGTCGGTGGGGCTGTTGAGCGGCGGGAGGTCGGTGTAGTAACCGCCGTTGCCGGTGGCCGTGTCCCCGCCGCCACTGCCGGTGCCGTCGCTGGCGGCATCGGGCGCGGACTGCGCTCCAGTGGTCTGTTTGGCCTGGTCGTCGCCGGTCGCTCCCGGAGCCTGGGACGCCGCCAGAGCCGCGACCGCCGCCGCAGCCACAGCGGTGGTTGCCGCCCCTTTGCGCAGCCGCCTGCCCATATGCGCCGCCATTGAGTGAACCCCTCCCGTCGACGACCCAATATCTGTTCGTTTTCGGTACTGCGCGTGTTCGATCACGCACCCGTGCGCCGACCAAGTGACCCTACGACAACTCCTGGCACCCCGACACCGGTTGGCGCCCGGTTTTCACCAGTTGGTCATGTGTGGTTGGGTGTGACGCAGGAGACGGACGGGCCGTCTTGTCCGCTTCTTCCCTCCCGCATACTGGACGTCTGTGATCGCCGGGACGTTCCACCCGGACGACGACTGCCGCGGGGGGCCCACTTGCCGTTCACTCTCAGCCACGCCGCGGCCGTGCTGCCCGCCGTGCGCGGGGACGGGTCCGGCCGCGGGCGACTGGTGCCATCGGTCCTCGTCGCGGGGTCGTTCGCGCCGGACCTGACCTATTACGCGGCGAGTGCGGTGTCAGGGGCGATGCGGTTCGGTGAGGTCACGCACTCGTTCGCCGGGGTGTTCACGGTCGACGTGCTCATCGCCTGGGCACTCGCGGGTGCCTGGCTGGCCCTGCGGGAGCCGCTGGTCGCGCTGCTGCCCCGAGCGCGGCAGGGACGAGTGGCGGCGCTGGTGCGCTGCGGCATCCCGCGGCAGGAAGTGTCGTTCCGTACGGTCTTGTGGTGGTACGTCTCGGCGGCGCTGGGTGCGCTGACGCATGTCGTGTGGGACGCGTTCACGCATCACGACCGGTGGGGAATGAGGTTGTTCCCGGTGCTGGGACGGCAGGTCGCGGGGGCGCCCCTGTACTGGTATTTGCAGTACGGGAGTTCGGCCGTCGCGGCGGTCGTGATCGCGGTGTTCGTGGTGGTCGCGCTGCGGCGGGCGCCGGACAGCGCGTCGGCGGTTGCCCGGCTACCGCTCTTGTCCTGGGCCGACCGGTGGCTGGCGGGTGCGGTGATCGGTGCGTGCGCGGCGGCGGGGGCGGTGCAGCGGGCCTCGCGGTGGTGGGCGTACTGGGGCGCCACGGCGAGGCCGTGGGAACTGATCCCGACGGTGTGCTTCGGAGCCGGGGCGGGTCTTGTCGTGGGGCTGGCCTTCTACGCGGCAGGGGTCAGGGTGTGGCGTCCGGCCGCCGGCGACGCGGCGGATGTTGCGGAACCGCGCCGGCCTGTATCCCGTTGACCGCCCTTGCGATGCGGGCAGGGAAACGGGCGCGGTGGGCGGCGACGAGTCCGCGCACCAGTTCCCGAGCGGTGGTGAGCGCGGTGCGCAGCCGTGCGGCGGCCGTGCCGTCGGCCGCGCTCTCCCGCCGCTGCCCGACGCGGAAGCAAGCCGGCTCGGAGCCGCGCGAGAGGGCCAGGGGAAGGGCTTTGAGCCGGGAGACGAACATGGGCCGGAGGTCTTGGATGTCCCGCCACACCTTGGTGCCGAGCGCGGTGGCGCGGGCGGCAAGGGTGGGGACGGGCCGGCGGAGGGCGCCGGCGTCGAGCGCGTAGGCCGGGACCGGACGCTGCAAGGCGGCCATGACGGTCCCCCGGATCGCCGGGCGGCGTGCAAGACGACGAAGCGGACGTATGCCCATGGGGCATCTCTACGCCGTCTTCGCCGCCGAGGCGCTTTCACGGGGGCCGCCCGAGTGATGGTCTCGGGCGGCCGTGCGACCGGGTGCGGGGTGGCCGGGGCTGCCCTGCGGCGCAGCGTCCCGGCGCGGAACCACCGGCCCGGGACGCACAGTGCTGCGTGTGTCCAGCCCGGCCGACGGCCCCTCCCCCGTCACTCGCCGCAGGCGGTCAGGGTCAGTGGGCCGCCGACTCCCAGTCCCCTCCGGCTCCCACCGAGACATCCAGTGGGGCCCTCAGCTGAACCGCGCCCGCCATCTCGCGGCGGACCAGTTCCTCCGTCTTCCCGCGCTCGCCGGGGGCGATCTCCAGGACGATTTCGTCGTGGACCTGGAGGAGGATGCGGGACTTCAGGCCCGCCTCGCGCAGGGCCCCGTCCACCTTCAGCATGGCGATCTTGACGATGTCCGCCGCCGTGCCCTGGATCGGGGCGTTCAGCGCCATGCGCTCCGCCGCCTCACGGCGCTGACGGTTGTCGCTGTTCAGGTCGGGCAGATAGCGGCGGCGGCCCAGCACGGTCTGTGTGTAGCCGGTGGCCCGGGCCTCGTCCACCACGCGCCGCAGATAGTCCCGCACGCCGCCGAACCGCTCGAAGTACGTGTCCATCAGGCCACGGGCCTCCGCCGCTTCGATGTTCAGCTGCTGGGACAGACCGAACGCCGACAGACCGTAGGCCAGGCCGTAGGACATCGCCTTGATCTTGCGGCGCATCTCGGCGTCCACCGCGTCGCGGCCGACCCCGAACACCTGGGAGGCGACCGTGGTGTGCAGGTCCTCCCCGGACGTGAAGGCCTGGAGCAGGCCCTCGTCCTCCGAGAGGTGAGCCATCACGCGCAGTTCGATCTGGCTGTAGTCCGCCGTCATCAGGGACTCGAAGCCGTCGCCCACGACGAACCCGCGGCGGATCGCCCGGCCCTCGTCGGTACGCACCGGGATGTTCTGCAGGTTCGGGTCGGTGGAGGACAGCCGACCGGTCGCCGCGACCGTCTGGTTGAAGGTGGTGTGGATACGGCCGTCCGCCGCGATCGTCTTGATCAGGCCCTCGACCGTCACGCGAAGCTTCGCCTGCTCACGGTGGCGCAGCATGACCACCGGGAGTTCGTTGTCGGTCTGGGCGGCGAGCCACGCCAGAGCGTCCGCGTCCGTCGTGTAACCCGTTTTCGTCTTCTTCGTCTTGGGCAGCCCCAGTTCGCCGAAGAGGACCTCCTGAAGCTGCTTGGGCGAACCCAGGTTGAACTCGTGCCCCGCCGCCGCGTACGCCTCCTTCACCGCCTGCTGGACGGCGCCCGCGAACAGCTGCTCCATGGCCTCCAGGTGGGTGCGGTCCGCGGCGATGCCGTGCCGTTCCATACGGGCCAGCAGCGCGGAGACGGGCAGCTCCATGTCGCGCAGGAGCTCCGCCGCGCCCACCTCCCCCAGCTTCTCCTCGAACGCCTGCCCAAGGTCGAGGATCGCGCGGGCCTGGATCATCAGCGCCTCGGCCTCGGCGCCCTCGTCCGTACCGAAGGCGAGCTGCCCGTCGGCCGTCGCCGCGGGCGCCAGCTCGCGGTTCAGGTACTCCAGCGACAGCGCGTCCAGCGCGAAGGAACGACGGCCCGGCTTGACCAGGTACGCGGCGAGCGCCGTGTCCATGGCCACTCCCTCCACGGACCAGCCGTGCTCGGGGAAGACCCGCATCGCGCCCTTGGCGTTGTGCAGCACCTTGGGCTTGGCCGGGTCGGCGAGCCATGCCGCGAACGCCCTCTCGTCCGCCTCGTCCAGCTGCGCCGGGTCGAACCACGCCGCCGCGCCGTCTGCCGCGGCCAGCGCGATCTCGGCCACCGCGCCCGTGCCCAGCGCCCAGGAGTCGACCGTGGCCACGCCGAGGAGCTCACCGCCGTGCTCGGCGAGCCAGGGCTGCAGCTCGCCCGCGCCCAGCACCGCGCCGTCCAGTTCGACGCCGTCCGCGGCGACGGGGGTGGTCTCGGCCTCCTCGGCCCCGGGGTCGACGGCGAAGAGCCGCTCACGCAGCGAGGGGTTCCTGATCTCCAGGGTGTCCAGGACCATCGCGACGGACTTGCGGTCGTACGCGGCCCGCTCCAGGTCGGCGACCGCCTTCGGCAGCTCCACCTGCCGCTCCAGCTCAGTGAGCCGGCGGTTGAGCTTCACCGACTCCAGGTGGTCGCGCAGGTTCTGCCCGGCCTTGCCCTTGACCTCCTCGACGCGCTCGACCAGCTCCGCGAACGAACCGAACTGGTTGATCCACTTCGCGGCCGTCTTCTCGCCGACGCCCGGGATGCCCGGCAGGTTGTCCGACGGGTCGCCGCGCAGCGCCGCGAAGTCGGGGTACTGCGCCGGCGTCAGCCCGTACTTCTCGAAGACCTTCTCCGGAGTGAACCGGGTCAGCTCCGAGACACCCTTCGTCGGGTACAGCACCGTCGTGTGCTCGGAGATCAGCTGGAAGGAGTCGCGGTCGCCGGTGACGATCAGCACCTCGAAGCCCGCGGCCTCGGCCTGGGTGGCGAGGGTGGCGATCACGTCGTCCGCCTCGTACCCCTCGACCGCGAAGCGCTCGGCGTGCATCGCGTCCAGGAGCTCGCCGATCAGCTCGACCTGGCCCTTGAACTCGTCCGGGGTCTTGGAGCGGTTCGCCTTGTACTCCGTGAACTCCTCGGAGCGCCATGTCTTGCGGGAGACGTCGAACGCCACCGCGAAGTGCGTGGGCGCCTCGTCGCGCAGCGTGTTCGCCAGCATCGACGCGAAGCCGTAGATCGCGTTCGTCGGCTGGCCCGTCGCGGTCGTGAAGTTCTCCGCGGGCAGCGCGAAGAACGCGCGGTAGGCCAGTGAGTGCCCGTCCATGAGCATCAGCCGGGGTCGGCCGCCGCCGGAGGTCTTCTCGGTCTTCTTCGATGCTGTCTCTGCCACGCCCCCGATCCTGCCACGACCCACTGACACTCGGCCTCGCCCGTGCTTCCGGCGGGCGGGCGGCGGAGCCGGGCGTGCGGCCCGAGCGGCCGCCCTGGAACGCCCTGTCGGGGCGGCCGCCGTCACGGTGGGAATCCCTTCGGTGGCGCAGAGTTTCCGGTCTGCGCTTCCGCACGCTGTCCGCACGGCAGCCGGTTGCCGGCCCGAGCGCCCCGCGCGGTCGCGGAACGTCACGAGGCCGTTTGCTCGCGACGTCACGAGGTCATGTGCTCACCGCGTCGCGAGCCCGTCCGGTCGCGACGGCGCCCGCAAGCGCACGGCGGCCGACGCACGACCGGGCACGAACGCCGTCACCGTCACATGCGAGGATCTGAGACACCGTTCACACGCGCCGGCGAAGGAGAGCGCAGCGATGGCAACGAAGCCGCCCAAGGGTGACCCGGTCCAGGACGCGCCGCAGGTCTCCGAGCCGCAGCACGCGGCGGCGGGACTCCCCGCCATCGGACACACCCTGCGCATCGCCCAGCAGCAGATGGGCGTGCGCCGCACCGCGCTCACCCTGCTGCGTGTCAACCAGAAGAACGGCTTCGACTGCCCGGGCTGCGCCTGGCCCGAGCCCGAGCACCGGCACACGGCGGAGTTCTGCGAGAACGGCGCGAAGGCGGTCGCCGAGGAAGCCACCCTGCGCCGCGTCACTCCGGAGTTCTTCGCCGCGCACCCCGTGGCCGACCTCGCGACCCGCAGCGGCTACTGGCTGGGCCAGCAGGGGCGCCTGACGCATCCCATGTACCTCCCCGAGGGGGCGGACCGCTACGAACCGGTCACCTGGGAGCGCGCCTTCGACATCATCGCCGAGGAGATCGCCGCGCTCGACTCCCCTGATGAGGCCGTCTTCTACACCTCGGGCCGCACGAGCAACGAGGCAGCGTTCCTCTACCAACTCTTCGCCCGCGAGCTGGGCACCAACAACCTGCCCGACTGCTCGAACATGTGTCACGAGTCGTCAGGTTCCGCGCTCTCGGAGACGATCGGCGTCGGCAAGGGCAGCGTCCTGCTCGAGGACCTCCACAAGGCGGACCTGATCATCGTCGCCGGACAGAACCCCGGCACCAACCACCCGCGCATGCTGTCGGCCCTGGAGAAGGCCAAGGCGGGCGGCGCGAGGATCATCAGCGTCAACCCGCTGCCCGAGGCGGGACTTGAGCGCTTCAAGAACCCCCAGACCGCCCAGGGCATGCTCAAGGGAGCCGCCCTGACCGATCTGTTCCTGCAGATCCGCATCGGCGGCGACCAGGCCCTCTTCCGCCTGCTCAACAAACTGATCCTGGAGGCCGACGGCGCGGTCGACGACGAGTTCGTCCGCGAACACACCCACGGCTTCGAGGAGTTCGCCTCTGCCGCGCGCGCCGCGGACTGGGCTCAGACGCTTGAGGCGACCGGTCTCGGCCGCGAGGAGATAGAGCAGGCCCTGGCCATGGTCCTCGCCTCCGAGCGGACCATCGTCTGCTGGGCCATGGGGCTCACCCAGCACAAGCACGCCGTCGCCACGATCCGCGAGGTCGTCAACTTCCTTCTGCTGCGCGGCAACATCGGGCGTGCCGGCGCGGGGGTGTGCCCGGTGCGCGGTCACTCGAACGTGCAGGGCGACCGCACGATGGGCATCTTCGAACGGCCCGCGCCCGCCTTCCTGGACGCGCTGGAGAGGGAGTTCGGGTTCGCGCCGCCGCGCGCACACGGCTACGACGTCGTACGGGCCATCCGCGCCCTGCGCGAGGGCGAGGCGAAGGTCTTCTTCGCGATGGGCGGCAACTTCGTGTCCGCCTCCCCCGACACCGATGTGACCGAGGCGGCCATGCGGCGCGCCCGGCTCACCGTGCACGTGTCGACCAAGCTGAACCGCTCGCACACCGTCACCGGCGCGCGCGCCCTCGTCCTGCCCACGCTCGGCCGCACCGAGCGCGATCTGCAGGGCAGCGGCGAGCAGTTCGTGACCGTGGAGGACTCCATGGGCATGGTGCACGCCTCCCGCGGCGGCCTGGACCCCGCGAGCCCCCATCTGCTGTCCGAACCGGCCATCGTGTGCCGGCTGGCCCGCCGGGTGCTCGGCGCGGACAGCACCGTCCCGTGGGAGGAGTTCGAGAAGGACTACGCGACCGTCCGCGACCGCATCGCGCGCGTGATCCCCGGTTTCGAGGACTTCAACGCGCGCGTGGCACACCTGGGCGGCTTCGCGCTCCCCCACGCGCCCCGCGACGAGCGTCGCTTCCCCACCGCCACGGGCAAGGCCAACTTCACCGCGGCGCTCGTGGAGTTCCCGGCGCTGCCCAAGGGCCGGCTGCTGCTGCAGACCCTGCGCTCGCACGACCAGTACAACACCACGATCTACGGGCTGGACGACCGCTACCGCGGCATCAGGAACGGCCGCCGCGTCGTCCTCGTCCACCCCGAGGACGCCCGGGCGCTCGGCGTGGCGGACGGCTCGTACGTCGACCTGGTCAGTGAGTGGCAGGACGGCGTCGAGCGGCGCGCGCCCGGCTTCCGGGTCGTGCACTACCCCACCGCCCGCGGCTGCGCGGCCGCCTACTATCCGGAGACGAACGTGCTGGTCCCGCTGGATGCCACCGCCGACACCAGCAACACCCCCGCCAGCAAGTCCGTCGTGGTCCGCCTGGAACAATCGGCGACCGACTGAGCGTTTGCTCAGCCATAGGCGAGTGACCGATCCCCGACGAATGGAGCCGTACCCCATGGGCGAGCAGCACACCGTGAAGTTCCCGCAAGAGATCGTCGACGAGTACGCCGCGCTCGGCGTCGACCTGCCCGCCCTCTTCTCCGCCGGACACCTCGGCACCCGTATGGGCGTCCAGATCGTCGAGGCCTCCGCGGAGCGGGTCGTCGGCACCATGCCCGTGGAGGGCAACACCCAGCCGTACGGGCTGCTGCACGGCGGCGCATCCGCCGTGCTCGCCGAGACCCTCGGCTCCGTGGGCGCCATGCTCCACGGCGGCAGTTCGAAGATCGCCGTCGGCGTCGACCTGAACTGCACCCACCACCGCGGGGTGCGCTCCGGCCTCGTCACCGGCGTCGCCACCCCGGTCCACCGGGGGCGCTCGACAGCGACGTACGAGATCGTGATCAGCGACGAGAGCGGCAAGCGCGTGTGCACCGCCCGGCTGACCTGTCTGCTGCGCGACGTACGGCCGGGCGACGGCGACCACCTCCCCACCGGAGGCTGATCACCGGGGGCCGGTGCCCACGCGTCCCCCTCGGCCCCCACCCGTGCACGGTTGCCCCGCCGTTCCGCGCGATCCCCGGCGCGCTCGGCGCGGCACCCTCAACTCCCTAGCCCGGCAGGCACGTCACCGCACCTTCCCGGCCGGGCCCGGGGCTCCTACCGTGGCCCCATGAGGCGCCGGCCATGAGCGGCACAGGACCCGTCGAGCCTGTGGAGCCGTCCGGCCCCGAGCCGGGGCGCGACGTCGTCGGCAGCGATGCGCCCCGCCTGTCCGACCGATGGACGCGGCTGCCGGCACACACTCGCAGAGTCACCCTGGGCGCCGTCGCCGCCCTCACCGTCACCGGCGCCCTGCTGCTCCTGCCCGCCCGGTCCGCCACCGCGCCCCCGGAACCGGCCCTTCCGCCCTGGCCCGTGAACGTAACGGAGTTCTCCTACGCGGGAGTTGCCCACCGGGCCACGACCGCCGCCCCGGTCGCCACCTTCCGGTTCGACGTCTCGGTCCGCGACGGGCCGCCTGTGACCGTCTTTGACATCACGGCCGGGTTCACCGGACTGCGGGCCCGGACCCTGCCCAACGCGTCCATTACCGTGCACGCCAGGACAACACGCCGCATCGCACTCGAGGTATCCGTATCCGACTGTTCCGGACTGCCACTCAATCCGGACCTTCCATTTCTTGATGTGACGCTGCGTAACATGCGCGCAATACAAGACCACAGCTTCATCTTCGACGGCGCCTTCTCCCGCGATCTTTCGCAGCTGATCGGCACTGTCTGCGGCACCCACCGCCCAGGGGCCCGGCCAAGACCAAGCGGAAGTGCGCATTCTCAAAATGCGGACTACACGGAAATTCCGCCAAACCGGCCAAGACTCGACTTTCTCGATACGCCCCAACCTGCACGGCATAACAAGAAAGTCACAAGCCAGTCCGCGACGATGCTCATCTCCTCAGACCAGGCTTAGAGTCACGGCCAGTCACCGCTCCATCGGGAGTTCGGTACCAGCGCGGCATGCGCGTCGTCCGTCCAGGGCGGCCAGGCCGCGGAAAGGACTGATTGTGCGACAGCGTTCTCTGGTGATCCTCACCTCCGTGCTCACCACCGGAGCACTGACTCTGACCGCGTGTGGCTCCCGCGACGACAACAGCAAGAGCGGCGACAGCGGCTCCTCCACGACCCTCACCATCGGCGTGGACGCCCCGCTCTCCGGCGAGAACTCGACCACGGGCCTCGGCATCCAGTACGGCGTCCAGATCGCCGTCGACGACGCCAACAAGAAGAACACCGTTCCCGGCGTGAAGTTCCAGGTCAAGGCCCTGGACGACAAGGCGCAGCCCGCCACCGGCCAGCAGAACGCCACGGCTCTCGTCGGCGACAAGAGCGTCGTCGGCGCCGTCGGCCCGCTCAACTCCGGTGTGGCCCAGTCCATGCAGCAGGTCTTCGCCTCCGCCAACATGGTCGAGATCTCCCCCTCGAACACCAACCCGACCCTGACCCAGGGCAAGGACTGGCAGACCTCGAAGACGCGTCCGTACAAGACGTACTTCCGCACCGCCACCACCGACGCCCTCCAGGGTGGCTTCGCCGCCGACTACGCCTACAACGGCCTCAAGAAGAAGAAGGCCTTCGTCGTCGACGACAAGCAGACCTACGGCGCCGGCCTCGCCAAGATCTTCAACGACTCGTTCAAGAAGCTGGGCGGCGCGGTCGTCGGTACCGACCACGTCAACACCGGTGACAAGGACTTCGGTTCGCTCGTCACCAAGATCAAGAACGCCAAGGCCGACATCCTCTACTACGGCGGCCAGTACGACGAGTCCGAGCTGATCACCAAGCAGCTCAAGGACGCCGGCGTCAACATCCCGCTGTTCGGCGGCGACGGCATGTACGCCACCACCTACATCGACACCGCCGGCAAGGACGCCGAGGGCGACCTCGCCACCGCGGTCGGCGTGCCGGTCGACACCCTGCCCGCCGCCAAGACGTTCGTCGAGACGTACAAGGCCAAGGGCTACAAGGGCGACTACGGCGCCTACGGTGCCTACGCCTACGACGCCGCCAACGCCATCATCAACGCGGTCAAGGCCGCCGCGGACGCCAACGGCGGCAAGGTGCCGACCGGTGACGACCTGCGCTCCAAGGTCGTCGACGGCGTCCAGAAGAGCGACTTCGAAGGCATCTCCGGCCACGTCTCCTTCGACGAGTTCGGCGACACGACGAACAAGCAGCTCACCGTTTACCAGGTCGAGAAGGGTGCCTGGAAGGCGGTCAAGACCGGTACGTACAACCCCAGCTGAACCCGTACGTAACAGGCCGACCCCTAGCACCGACGGGCCGCGCGGAAGGAGGACCCCGACCGCGCGGCCCGTTCTCACACCCCGCCCTGCACACCACCGTGCACAACACGACCACCAGCGACATGGAGGCCATGCGGTGAACACCCTGCCGCAGCAGCTGGCCAACGGGCTGCTCCTCGGCTCGATGTACGGGCTGATCGCCATCGGCTACACGATGGTGTACGGCATCGTCCAGCTCATCAACTTCGCACACGGCGAGATCTTCATGACCGGAGCCTTCGGCGCTCTCACGGTCTCGCTGATCCTCCCCTCCGGCACCCCGATGTGGGCCCTCGTGCCCCTCATGCTGATAGGCGGCGCCATCGTCGCCATCCTCATCGCCGTCGGGGCGGAACGGTTCGCCTACCGACCACTTCGCGGAGCACCGAGGCTGGCACCGCTCATCACCGCCATCGGCCTCTCCCTGGCGCTCCAGGAAGTCGTGCGCAACTTCTACCCCCAGGCCGACCGCGCCCGCCGGTTCCCCGGCCTCGACACCACCCATGACCTCGGCTCCGTCACCATCAAGGACGCCGACATCTTCCTCGTCCTCGCCGCCGCCGTGTGCATGGCCGCACTCGCCGTCTTCGTCCGCCGCAGCCGCACCGGACGCGCCATGCAGGCCACCGCGCAGGACCCCGACACCGCGCAGCTGATGGGCATCGACACGAACCGCATCATCGTGGTCGCCTTCGCCATCGGTGGCTTCTTCGCCGCGGTCGCAGCCGTCGCCTACGGCCTCAAGTACGGCAACATCGACTACCGCATGGGCTTCCTCATGGGCCTCAAGGCCTTCACCGCGGCCGTCCTCGGCGGCATCGGCAACATCTACGGGGCCATGCTCGGCGGCGTCGTCCTCGGTATCGCCGAGACCCTCGCCTCCGCCTACATCGACAACGTCCCGGGCATGCAGCAGCTCGGCGGGGCCAGCTGGGCCAACGTCTGGGCCTTCTGTCTCCTCATCCTCGTCCTGCTGTTCAGACCCCAAGGCCTCCTCGGCGAACGCGTCGCGGACAGGGCGTGATCACGATGACCGACACGACGACCACTCCCGAGGTCCCCGGGACGCCGACGTTCACCGAACACGGCCTCATCCCGCTGCCGGCCTCCGCCGCCCGCGCGCTCACCCTTCTCGGCGGCGTCGCCACCGCCGCGTCCGCCTTCCTCGCCTGGACCTGGACCGCCGACTTCCCCGGCGACCTCACCGTCTACGGCTACCCGGGCGGCCTGCAGTGGCTGACCTTCACCGGCGGCATCCTCGTCACCCTCTTCGCCCTCGCCGGATACGGCGTCAAGGGCCTCGGCTGGCTCACCCCCGCCCGCAACAACGCACCCGCGGTCCTCACCGCCCTCGGCGCCTTCGGCACCACCTGGTTCACCGTCATCGCGATCGCCGCCAAGCTCGGCGGCCTCGTCAACCTCGAAGCGGGCGGCTACATCGCGGCCGTCGCCTCCCTGCTCCCCGTCATCGGCGCCCTCGCCCTCCCCCATCCCGTGGCCGGCGAACCCACCGTCAAGGCAATCCTGCGCGCCTCCATCGCCAAGCCGGACCGCATCGCGCCGGCCGGCCACACGGCCCCCTGGGTCCAGCGCGCCGTCATCACCGCCGTCGCCGTCGTCGGCCTCTTCGCCTTCGCCTACGGCATCGACACCGAATACGGCGAACTCTTCATCGGCTACCTCATCGTCGTCGTCTTCGCCGTCTGGGCGGCGCACACCGCGGGCCTGGCCGACCGGTTCTCCCGCATCCTCGCGGCCAACCGCAGCTTCGCCCTCGCGATGGGCTTCGTCGCCGCCATCGCCTTCCCCCTCACCCAGACCGACGACCACTACGCCAACATCGGCGTCAACATCCTCATCTTCGGAACCGTCGCTCTCGGCCTGAACATCGTCGTCGGCCTCGCGGGCCTCCTCGACCTCGGATACGTCGCCTTCCTCGGCGTCGGCGCCTACACCGCCGCCCTCGTCTCCGGCTCCGAGTTCTCCCGCTTCTCCGGCGTCCAGTTCCCCTTCTGGGCCGCCGCCCTCAGCGGCGCCGCCGCCTCCCTCGTGTTCGGCGTCCTCATCGGCGCCCCCACCCTGCGGCTGCGCGGCGACTACCTCGCCATCGTCACCCTCGGCTTCGGAGAGATCTTCCGTATCGCCGTGAACAACATGGACGGCGACTCGGGACCGAACATCACCAACGGCCCCAACGGCATCCCGTCCATCCCCGACCTGAACTTCTTCGGATTCAACTTCGGGGAATCGCATGACCTCGGCGGCTTCACCATCGGCCGCTTCGCCAACTACTACCTGCTGATGGTCCTCATCATGGCCATCGTCGTCCTCGTCTACACCCGCGCCGCCGACTCCCGCATCGGCCGCTCCTGGATCGCCATCCGCGAGGACGAGACCGCCGCCACCGCCATGGGCATCAACGGCTTCCGCGTCAAGCTCATCGCCTTCGCCCTCGGCGCCTCCCTCGCCGGCCTCGCCGGAACCGTCAGCGCCCACGTGACCTACAGCGTGGTCCCCAACCCCTACCAGTTCGCGGGCTCCACGCCCCCCAACTCGGCCTTCCTTCTCGCCGCGGTCGTCCTCGGCGGCATGGGCACCGTCGCAGGCCCCCTGCTCGGCGCGGCACTGCTCTACCTGCTCCCGGAGAAACTCGTCTTCCTCCAGGACAAGTCGCTCCTCGCCTTCGGCATCGCCCTCATCCTGCTGATGCGCTTCCGGCCGGAAGGCATCATCGCCAACCGCCGCCGCCAGCTCGAATTCCACGAGACCGGCCAACTCGACGTACCCCAACAAGCGACGCTGACCGACGAACCGGCCGTCACCAAGGCAGGGGCGTAAGAACCATGACGACACCTGTACTCGAAGCCCGCGACGTGACGATGCGCTTCGGCGGCCTCACCGCCGTACGCTCCGTCGACTTCACCGTCAACAGCGGCGAGATCGTCGGCCTCATCGGCCCCAACGGCGCCGGAAAGACCACCTTCTTCAACTGCCTCACCGGCCTGTACATCCCCACGGAGGGCACGGTCTCCTACAAGGGCACCGTCCTGCCCCCCAAGCCCCACCTGGTCACCAAGGCCGGCATCGCCCGCACCTTCCAGAACATCCGGCTCTTCGCCAACATGACCGTTCTGGAAAATGTGCTCGTCGGCCGCCACACCCGGACCAAAGAAGGCCTGTGGTCCGCCCTCCTGCGCGGCCCCGGCTTCAAGAGAGCCGAAAGGGAATCCGAGGCGCGGGCCATGGAACTCCTCGAGTTCGTCGGCCTCGCCGCCAAGCGCGACCACCTCGCGCGCAACCTCCCCTACGGCGAACAGCGCAAGCTCGAAATCGCCCGCGCACTGGCGAGCGAGCCGGGGCTGCTGCTCCTCGACGAACCGACGGCCGGCATGAACCCGCAGGAAACGCGAGCCACCGAGGAACTGGTTTTCGCGATCCGCGACAAGGGCATCGCCGTCCTCGTCATCGAGCACGACATGCGTTTTATCTTCAACCTCTGCGATCGCGTCGCCGTCCTCGTCCAGGGCGAGAAACTCGTCGAAGGTACCTCCGAGGTCGTCCAGGCCGACGAGCGCGTCATCGCCGCCTACCTTGGAACCCCCTTCGAAGGCGAACCCGGAGAAGCAGAGGCCGCCGAGATCGCAGCCGCCGAAGCCGGGGGCGACGTGACCGCGGACAGCACCACCGGCAGCACCAAGGGAGAAGCCCAGTGACCGCACTGCTCGAGGTCGAGGACCTCAGGGTGGCCTACGGCAAGATCGAAGCCGTCAAGGGCATCTCCTTCAGCGTCGAAGCCGGCCAGGTCGTCACTCTCATCGGCACCAACGGCGCCGGCAAGACGACGACCCTGCGCACCCTCTCCGGCCTGCTCAAACCGACCAGCGGACGGATCACCTTCGACGGCAGACCGCTGGCCAACGTCCCCGCCCACAAGATCGTCTCGCTCGGACTCGCCCACTCCCCCGAGGGCCGGCACATCTTCCCGCGTCTGACGATCGCCGAGAACCTCCAGCTCGGCGCCTTCCTCCGCAAGGACAAAGAAGGCATCGAAAAGGACATCCTGCGGGCCTACGACCTCTTCCCGATCCTCGGAGAGCGCAGGAAGCAGGCCGCGGGCACCCTCTCCGGCGGCGAACAGCAGATGCTCGCCATGGGCCGCGCCCTCATGTCCCAGCCGAAACTGCTCATGCTCGACGAGCCCTCCATGGGCCTCTCACCGATCATGATGCAGAAGATCATGGCCACCATCGCCGAGCTGAAGACGCAGGGCACCACCATCCTGCTCGTCGAGCAGAACGCCCAGGCCGCCCTCTCCCTCGCCGACCAGGGCCATGTGATGGAGGTCGGCAACATCGTCCTCTCCGGCACCGGACAGGACCTGCTGCACGACGAATCCGTGCGGAAGGCCTACCTCGGCGAAGACTGAGCACGTCTTCACGGCAAACGGCGAGGCCCGCACCCCCGACTCCCGGGGGTGCGGGCCTCGCCGTAGACGTCGTGGCCGTCAGTCCTTGGCGGCCTTCTTCTCCTGCGAATCCTGGATGACCGCCTCCGCGACCTGCTGCATCGACATGCGCCGGTCCATGGAGGTCTTCTGGATCCACCGGAACGCGGCCGGCTCGCTCAGCCCGTACTCCGTCTGAAGAATCGACTTCGCCCGGTCCACCAGCTTGCGCGTCTCAAGACGCTGCGTGAGATCCGCGACCTCCTGCTCCAGCGTCTTCAGCTCGTTGAACCGGGACACGGCCATCTCGATCGCCGGCACGACATCGCTCTTGCTGAACGGCTTCACGAGATACGCCATGGCGCCCGCGTCCCGCGCCCGCTCGACCAGGTCCCGCTGCGAGAAGGCGGTGAGCATGAGGACCGGGGCGATGCGCTCCTCGGCGATCCGCTCGGCCGCCGAGATGCCGTCGAGCTTCGGCATCTTCACATCGAGGATCACCAGATCGGGCCGGTGCTCACGGGCCAGCTCGACGGCCCGCTCGCCGTCACCGGCCTCACCGACGACCTGGTAGCCCTCTTCCTCGAGCATCTCTTTGAGGTCGAGCCGGATGAGCGCCTCGTCCTCGGCGATGACGACACGGGTCGTCAGCGGAGGCACATGCGACTTGTCGTCGTCGGCAACGGGCTGGGGCGACTCGGCGGCGGTCACGGAGGCTCCTTGATCCAGGGCAGTCAGGTACTGCTCCCAAGAGCCTACCCAGCTGCGGTAAGGTGGTCAGGCAGCGGGTCGAGGGAAACCTTTGATTCGTTGGGCCCCGGTAGCCCAATTGGCAGCAGGCAATGGATTCAAAACCCATACAGTGTCGGTTCGAGTCCGACCCGGGGCACTTTTCCTTAGATTCCAAGGTCGGAATCGAAAAGCGGATGTTCGTATCTCGTGAACCTCCGCCTTTTTTGCTGCGTACGGTCCTGCGCTGTCGCCCAGAGTGGCCTGATGTACGACATGGGCACACGTAAGCGAGCCCTGTGCAAGCCCGTTCCGAATAGGCATGCGCGGACGACGACGACCGCACCCAACACGAAGAGCCCCCTCGCAAGGGGCCCTTCGCGAGCCCGTCTGTCCTACTTGGGGCTGTCGTCCTCGCCGATGTGATGCACCCGCACCATGTTCGTCGAGCCCGACACCCCGGGCGGCGAGCCCGCGGTGATCACCACGACGTCGCCCTTCTTGCAGCGGCCGTACTCCAGGAGCAGCTCGTCGACCTGGTCGACCATCGCGTCCGTGGAGTCGACGTGTGGGCCCAGGAAGGTCTCCACGCCCCAGGTGAGGTTGAGCTGGGAACGCGTGGCCGCCTCGGGGGTGAAGGCGAGGAGCGGGATCGGGGAGCGATAGCGGGAGAGGCGGCGGGCGGTGTCGCCGGACTGGGTGAAGGCGACCAGGAACTTGGCGCCGAGGAAGTCGCCGATCTCTGCTGCCGCGCGGGCGACCGCGCCGCCCTGGGTGCGAGGCTTGTTGCTCTCGGTCAGCGGCGGGAGGCCCTTGGCGAGGATGTCCTCCTCGGCCGCCGCGACGATGCGCGCCATGGTCCTGACCGTCTCGACCGGGTAGTTTCCGACGCTCGTCTCGCCGGAGAGCATGACGGCGTCGGTGCCGTCGATCACGGCGTTCGCGACGTCGGAGGCCTCGGCCCGGGTGGGGCGGGAGTTCTCGATCATCGAGTCGAGCATCTGGGTGGCGACGATGACCGGTTTGGCGTTGCGCTTGGCGAGTTTGATGGCGCGCTTTTGGACGATGGGGACCTGTTCCAGGGGCATTTCCACGCCGAGGTCACCGCGGGCGACCATGATGCCGTCGAAGGCGGCGACGATCTCGCCGATGTTTTCGACGGCCTGGGGCTTTTCGACTTTGGCGATGACGGGGAGGCGGCGGCCCTCTTCGTCCATGATGCGGTGGACGTCCTTGATGTCCCTGCCGCTGCGGACGAAGGAGAGGGCGATGACGTCGCATCCGGTGCGCAGGGCCCAGCGGAGGTCGTCCTCGTCCTTCTTGGAGAGTGCGGGGACGGAGACGGCGACGCCCGGGAGGTTGAGTCCCTTGTGGTCGGAGACCATGCCGCCTTCGACGACGGTGGTGTGGACCCGGGGGCCGTCGACGGAGGTGACCTCCAGGCAGACCTTGCCGTCGTCGACGAGGATGCGTTCGCCGGCGGTGACGTCGGCGGCGAGTCCGGAGTAGGTGGTTCCGCAGGTCTGGCGGTCTCCTTCGACACCTTCTTCGACGGTGATCGTGAAGGTGTCGCCGCGTTCAAGGAGTACGGGTCCTTCGATGAATCGGCCGAGTCTGATCTTCGGGCCCTGAAGGTCGGCGAGGATTCCGACGCTGCGGCCGGTCTCGTCGGACGCCTTTCGCACGCGCTGGTAGCGCTCCTCGTGTTCGGCGTAGGTGCCGTGGCTGAGGTTGAGGCGGGCGACGTCCATTCCGGCTTCGACCAGGGCCTTGATCTGGTCGTACGAGTCGGTGGCGGGCCCCAATGTACAGACGATCTTTGCTCGGCGCATGCTTCGAGCGTAGGCCTTACCGGTCGGTAGAGAATTCGTTGGGCGTGACTACTCAACAACCTTTACGTGAAGCCTTATCAACAAGTGTTGAATTGTGCGGTGGTCCGCTCCGATGAGCATCCCGAGGGAATTGCGGGCCTTTTCCGACACGGACTGCTTCTCGCCCCCACGAGTGGCTCAGGGCGACTGAAGCTGTGGCGGTGCCATGGTGAAGCGTGCGGTGATCTGGGCGTGGACATGTTGCCGTTGGGGTTCGAGTGCGAGAGGGACGGGCCAATCCCCTGCTTCTGCTGCCATGGAGGCGGCCTGGCGCATGGAGCGTGGTCCGGGGGCATACCGCTCGCTGCTCTCGGCACCGATATCGGCGAGTTCGACGAGGGCCATGAGAGTGGTGCCGAGCGCGTCGGCGTATTCACGTGCGCGCTGCACGGCCTCCCGTACGGCTTGCTGACGGGCTGCGCGATGGGCGGGTGAGTCGGGGCGGAGGTCCCACCAGGGGCCGTCCACTCGGGTGAGTTCGAGGTCGGCGAGCCGGGTGGTGAGTTCGCCCAGGGCGGTGAAGTCGACGATGTCGGCGCTGATGTGGACGTGGCCGTGGTAGGCGCGGACGCGTTCGCCGTGGCCGTGTTCCGTCAGTTCGGGGCTGATGGAGAAGGTTCCGGTCTCCAGCTGTTCGACGGCGTCCGGGTAGGACTTGATGAGCTCAAGGACGGTGGCGTTGCGGCGGGTGAGGTCGTCGAGGGTGGTGCGCCGGTCGGCGCCGCGCGCGGTGACGATGATGTGGATGCGGGCGATCTCGGGATCGACTTCGAGGTGGGCTTCTCCGCGGACGGCGATGCGTGGGGCGTCAGGGGTGCCGTAGGAGACGGCGGGCGGCTCGGGTTGAGGGGGTCCGGCGGTCATGGGTGTCACTCTGTCACCGGCGCGTCCGCGCGGGGGCGTTTGCCGGTCACCGGATCGAAACCTGCGGGGTCTGTTGCGGCTCGTGGTGCCCGGGCAGAATCTACGCGCGTCGTTGACCATTTCCCGAGGAGATTCTGAGATGCCCTTGAACCGCCGGAAGTTCCTGAAGAGATCCGCTGTGACGGGGGCGGGGGTGGCGCTGGCGGGCGCCGCGGTGGCTCCGTCCGCCGAGGCCGCTCCGGCGCACGCCGGCCCGGCGAAGAAGCGGTACTCCCTGACCGTGATGGGCACGACCGATCTGCACGGGCACGTCTTCAACTGGGACTACTTCAAGGACGCCGAGTACGCGGACAAGGCGGGCAACGCGCTGGGCCTGGCCCGCATTTCGACCCTGGTGGACCAGGTCCGCCAGGAGAAGGGCCACTGCAACACGCTGCTGCTGGACGCCGGCGACACGATCCAGGGCACCCCGCTGACGTACTACTACGCCAAGGTGGACCCGATCACGGCCAAGGGCGGTCCGGTGCACCCGATGGCGCAGGCCATGAACGCGATCGGGTACGACGCGGCGGCGCTCGGCAACCACGAGTTCAACTACGGCATCGAGACGCTGCGGAAGTTCGAGTCGCAGTGCGACTTCCCGCTGCTCGGCGCGAACGCGGTGGACGCGAAGACCCTGAAGCCGGCGTTCCCTCCGTACTTCGTCAAGAAGTTCCACGTTCCGGGTGCGCCGCCGGTGACGGTCGCGGTGCTCGGCCTGACCAACCCGGGGATCGCCATCTGGGACAAGGCCTATGTCCAGGGCAAGCTGGCGTTCCCGGGTCTGGAGGAGCAGGCCGCGAAGTGGGTGCCGAAGCTGAGGGCGATGGGCGCGGACGTGGTCGTCGTGTCGGCACACTCGGGTACCTCCGGCAATTCGTCCTACGGTGACCAGCTGCCCTATGCGGAGGACGCGGCCGCCAACGTGGCCCGGCAGGTGCCGGGGATCGACGCGATCCTGGTCGGTCACGCGCATCTGGAGATCCCGGAGCTGAAGGTCGTCAACGAGCAGACGGGGAAGACGGTCGTCCTGTCCGAACCGCTGTGCTACGCCGAGCGGCTGACGCTCTTCGACATCGAGCTGGTCTTCGTCAAGGGGAAATGGGAGGTCGAGTCGGTCGCCGCGTCGCTGCGGAACTCCAACACGGTCGCCGACGACCCGAAGATCACCGAGCTGCTCACGGACGAACACGCGAAGGTCGTCCAGTACGTCAACCAGGTCGTCGGCAAGGCGACCGAGACGCTGACGACGGTGGATGCCCGCTACAAGGACGCCCCGATCATCGACCTGATCACCAAGGTCCAGGAGGACGTGGTCAAGGCGGCGCTGGCGGGCACCGAGTACGCCGCGCTGCCGGTGATCGCGCAGGCGTCGCCGTTCTCGCGTACCTCGGAGATCCCGGCGGGCAATGTGACGATCCGGGACCTGTCGAGCCTGTACGTGTACGACAACACGCTGGTCGCGAAGCTGATGACGGGTGCGCAGGTCCGGGCGTACCTGGAGTACTCGGCGGAGTACTTCGTGCAGACCGCCGCCGGCGCGCCGGTGGACGTGGAGAAGCTGACCAACGCGAACGGCCGTCCGGACTACAACTACGACTATGTCTCGGGCCTGCAGTACGAGATCGACATCGCCCAGGCCGCGGGCTCGCGCATCAAGAACCTGACCTACAACGGTGCCCCGCTGGACGACGCCCAGCAGTTCGTGCTCGCGGTCAACAACTACCGTGCCAACGGCGGCGGTGCCTTCCCGTTCGTGGCTTCGGGCAAGGAGCTGTGGTCGGAGTCGACGGAGATCCGGACCCGGATCGCGGAGTGGGTGACCGCGAAGGGGGTTCTGGACCCGAAGGACTTCGCGTCCGCCGACTGGAAGCTCACGCGGAACGGCGTGCCGCTCTTCTAGGAAGAACGGGGTTGCCGTTGCTCCGGATGTGACGCGGCGCTTGCGGTGCGCGTGTGGAGCCGGCCGGCGTAGAGCAGGCCGGTCGGCTCCATCGCCGGCGGCGGTGCCGCCGCTCCCGTCGGAGCGGACGCCCTCGGGGCGGGGGTCGTGCGTGGGTGCCTTGGTGGGCCGCCACTCCCTCGGCTGCCGTCCGGGGCGCCTCTCCGGACGGCCTTTTCTCACCGTCTTTCGGCGAGTGGGGTCAGATCCATGGGTCTGCGTACGGCCGGGATCCCGTCGTGATGCTGGAGCCCGAACGTGGTGAAGGCGGTTCGGCGCGGCAGTGGGTAGGGCTCCTTGCCGGTGAGGGAGTTGAGGATGGTGGCGCTGCGCCAGGCGGCGAGGCCGAGGTCGGGGGTGCCGACTCCGTGGGTGTGGAGTTCGGCGTTCTGGACGTAGACGGAGCCGCTGACGGAGGGGTCCAGGACCATGCGGAACTGGTCGTCGATGCGGGGGCGCCCGCTGCTGTCGCGGCGCAGGTAGGGGCCCAGCCCGGCGAGGATGCGGCCTAGGGGGCGCTCACGGTAGCCGGTGGCGAGGACGACGGCGTCGGTGGTGAGGCGTGAGCGGACGTTCTGCTGGACGTGCTCCAGATGGAGTTCGATCTTGTTGGTGGCAAGGCGCCCGGCGGTGCGGACCCGGACGCCGGGGGTGAGGACGGCGTCGGGCCAGCCGCCTTTGAGCGTGCGGCGGTAGAGCTCGTCGTGGATGGCGGCGATGGTGCCGGCGTCGATGCCCTTGTGGAGCTGCCACTGGGCCGAGACGAGTCGGTCGCGGACGGGTTCGGCGAGGGCGTGGAAGAACCGCGTGTAGTCGGGGGTGAAGTGCTCCAGACCGAGTTTTGAGTACTCCATGGGGGCGAAGGCCTCGGTCCGTGCGAGCCAGTGGATCCTTTCGAGGCCGAGGGGCCGGTTGCGCAGGAGGTCGAGGAAGACCTCGGCACCGGACTGGCCCGCGCCGACGACGGTGATGTGCTCGGCGGTGAGGAAGTCCATGCGGTGCCGGAGGTAGTCGCCGGCGTGGATGACGGGCACTCCAGCGGATTCGACCAGCGGTTCCAGGGTTTCGGGCACGTAGGGTTCGGTGCCGACGCCGAGGACGATGTTGCATGCCTGGGCACGGCCGAGGGCTTCGGCCGTGCCGTCCGTGCCGAGCCGGGTGAAGTCGACTTCGAAGACGTCGGTCGCGGGGTTCCAGCGGACGGTGTCGACCTGGTGGCCGAAGTTCAGCCCGGGAAGGTTGCCGGCGACCCACCGGCAGTAGGCGTCGTACTCGGCGCGCTGGATGTGGAAGCGTTCGGCGAAGTAGAAGGGGAACAGTCGTTCGCAGGTCTTGAGGTAGTTCAGGAACGACCAGGGGCTGGCGGGGTCGGCGAGGGTCACCAGGTCGGCGAGGAACGGCACTTGGAGGGTGGCTCCGTCGATGAGGAGGCCGGGGTGCCAGTCGAAGCCGGGGCGCCGTTCGTAGAAGACCGCGTCGAGTTCCGTGAGCGGGTGGGCGAGGGCGGCGAGAGACAGGTTGAACGGGCCGATGCCGATGCCGACCAGATCGCGGGGTGCTCGGGGTTCATGGCGTGCGGGGGTGGTCATCGGGGCGTGCTTCCTTCCACCAGGTTCAGGAGGGCGGCCAGGTCGCCGGGCCGGGTGTGGGGGTTGAGGAGGGTGGCCTTGAGCCAGAGGCGGCCGTCCAGCCGGGCGCGGCCGAGGACGGCGCGGCCGGCGTGGAGGAGGGTGCGGCGCACGGCGGCGACGGTGTCGTCGGAGGCCGCCGTGGGCCGGAACAGGACAGTGCTGATGGTGGGCGGGGCGTAGAGCTCGAAGGCGGGGTGGTCGCGGACCAGTTCGGCGAACTGGTGTGCGTGGCCACAGACTTGATCGACGAGCGTGGCCAACCCGGTGCGGCCCAGGGTCTTGAGGGTGACGGCGATCTTGAGGATGTCGGGGCGCCGGGTGGTGCGCAGGGAGCGCCCGAGGAGGTCGGGCAGGCCCGCGTCGGTGTCGTCGTCGGCGTTGAGGTAGTCGGCGCGATGCCGCAGGGCGCTCAGGTCGTGGGGGTCGCGGACGGCGAGCAGGCCGGCGGCGACAGGCTGCCAGCCGAGTTTGTGCAGGTCGAGGGTGACGGTGTGAGCGCGCTCGAGACCGGTGAGCTTGGCGCGGTGGCGGTCGCTGAACAGGAGTGCGCCTCCGTAGGAGGCGTCGATGTGCAGTCGGGCGCCGTGGGCGGCGCAGATGTCGGCGATCCGGGGCAGGGGGTCGATGAGGCCGGCGTCGGTGCTGCCCGCGCCGGCGGCGACGAGCAGCGGGCCGGGCAGACTGCCGAGCGCGGTGTCCAGGGCGGCCGGTTCGAGGGCGCCGCCGAGGGCGGGGACGACGACGGGTTCGGGCAGGCCGAGCAGCCAGGCGGCGCGCGTCAGGGAGTGGTGGGCGCCCGCGCCGCAGACGAGCCGGACGCTTCCATGGGCTTCACGGGCGAGGAGCAGGGCGAGCTGGTTGGACTCGGTGCCGCCGGTGGTGACCAGACAGTCGCCGTTTCCCCGCGAGCCTGCGTGGATCTGGTCGGCGCGCTGTGCCTGCGGGCGGCCGCAGCCCCCGCCGGTGCCCTGTTCCTGCGGCCCGCCGCAGACCTCGTCCGCGCCTCTTTTTGGCGCGCCATCGTGATCCCCACCGGCACCCCTTTCCCGCGGACCGCCGTAGATCTCGTCGGCGAGGGCCCGTGTCACCAGCGTTTCCAGTTCGGAGGCGGACGGGGCCTGGTCCCAGGAGTCGAGGGAGGGGTTGAGCGCGCTCGCCGCCAGGTCGGCGGCGGCGGCGACCGCGAGGGGCGGGCAGTGCAGGTGGGCGGCGCACAGGGCGTGGGCGGGGTCGGCGGCCCCTTCCGCGAGGGCGTGCACGAGCGCCCGTACGGCGTCCGGGTCGCCCTCGTACGGCAGGACGTCGCCGACGGCCGCACGGACCCGGGCGGCGACCGCTGCGGGCCCCCCGCCGGGCAGGGGGCCGCCGCGGGCCCGTGCGCCCTCCTCGAGGGCGTCGAGGACGGTGGCGAGCAGCGGTCGCAGGGCGCGCGGGCCTTCGGGTCCTGAGGCGAGAGGCGGCAAGCTCATGGGACGTCCTCCAGGCGCGCGGCGGGGAACCAAGCCTGCACGCAGGGAGGTTGGGCTCGCCCGGAGAGGACAACGATCCGACCCGAATGGGGGTACCGCCGTGGGGAGGAAGTGCCCACGGATGGCATATGCGGTGCCGGCCGCCGTCCCGCGACGGCGCGGGCGGCGGCCGGCACCGCGGATCGGCTACGCCTCCCGGATACGCAACGCTCGTGCCAGGTCGTCGAGTTCGTCCACGAGCTTGCGGCGCAGCGCCGGGGTGAGGTCGGCCTCGCTCAGGCACTGCTCACCCCGGTGCAGGGTGTCCGCGCTCACGGCGTGGCGGGGGAACGCCCAGCGGCCGGCGGCGGTGGCGATGGCGGGGCCGCGGCGGGCCGCGACGGCGGGTACGTCGGTCCAGTACCGCTCGACGTACTCCGCCAGCAGGTCGGCCTGTTCGGGCTGCCAGAAGCCCTGTGCGGTGGCGGTGAACAAGTAGTTGGACAGGTCGTCGGTGGTGAACATCGCCTCCCAGGCGCGCCGCTTGGCGTCGGCGTCGGGCAGGGCGGCGCGGCAGCGGGCGGCGCCTTCCTGGCCGGTGGCGCTGGGGTCCCGGTGGAGTTCCTCCGCGATGGCCGCCTCGTCCACGGCGCCGAGGACGGCGAGACGGCCGAGGATGCGCCAGCGCAGTTCGGGGTCGAGTTCCGGTCCGCCGGGCACGGTGCCCTCGGCGAGCCAGGCGGCGATGGTCTCGGGGTGGGCGGCGGCGTCGATGTAGTGGCGTACGGCGATCAAGCGCAGTCCGGGGTGGGAGCCGTCCTCGGTGCGGCGGATCAGGTCGCGGCACAGCGCGCTGAGGGTGGCGAGCGCGGCGGGCCGGTCGGTGGGGTCGCCTCCCTGCTCGAGCGGGGTCGAGGGCGGGGGGGAGGGCAGGTAGCGGTCGGCGACGTGACCGGCGGCGAAGGCGAGGACGCCCTCGAGCAGGGCCAGGTCGGTCTCGTGCGGGAGATGGGCGCGCGCGGCCTCCAGGTAGGCGGCGGCGGGCAGGTCGCCGTCGCGCACGGCGTCGCGCAGGGCGTTCCAGACGACCGCCCGGGTCAACGGTTCCGGCAGGCCCGACAGGGCGCCGCGCACGGTCTCGAAGGACTCGGGGTCGAAGCGGACCTTGGCGTAGGTGAGGTCGCCGTCGTTGAGCAGGAGCAGGGCCGGGCGCTTGCCGAGGGGCCGCGGCGCGCTCTGCGGGACGTCGAGGTCGACGCGTTCGCGCAGGGTGAGGTCGCCGTCGTCGGCGGGGGTCTGGTCGTAGACGCCGACGGCGATGCGGTGCGGGCGGCTGCCGTCGTGGTCGACGGTGAGGGAGTACGTGCCGTCGTCGGCCTGGGTCAGACGCGGAGTGAGGGTGTCGACGCCGGTGGTGCGCAGCCAGGCGTCGGCCCAGGCGTGGACGTCGCGGTCGGTGGCGCTCGCCAGGGAGTCGATGAAGTCGGCGAGGGTGGCGTTGCCGAACCGGTGGCGGGCGAAGTGGGTGTTGATACCGGTGAGGAAGTCCTTCTCGCCGAGCCATGCGACCAGTTGGCGCAGCGCGGAGGCGCCCTTGGCATAGGAGATGCCGTCGAAGTTGAGGAGCGCGGAGGCGGTGTCGTCGACCGCTTCCGGGGCCACCGGGTGGGTGGAGGGCCGCTGGTCGGCGTCATACCCCCAGGCCTTGCGGGCGACGCCGAAGTCGGTCCAGGTGTCCGTGAAGCGGGTGGCTTCGGTGAGGGTCTGGTAGCCCATGTACTCGGCGAAGGACTCGTTCAGCCAGATGTCGTCCCACCACTTGAGGGTGACGAGGTCGCCGAACCACATGTGGGCCATCTCGTGGGCGATGACCATGGCGCGGGTCTGGCGCTGGGTGTCGGTGACGGCGGAGCGGTAGACGAACTCGTCGCGGAAGGTGACCAGCCCGGGGTTCTCCATGGCGCCCGCGTTGAACTCGGGGACGAAGGCCTGGTCGTAGGAGTCGAAGGGGTAGGGCTCCTCGAACTTCTCGTGGTACCGGTCGTAGCACTGGCGGGTGATCTCGAAGAGTTCGTCCGCGTCCGCGTCGAGGTGGGGGGCCAGGGAGCGGCGGCAGTGGATGCCGAAGGGCAGTCCGCGGTGTTCCGTGCGCACGGAGTGCCAGGGGCCGGCGGCGACGGCCACCAGATAGGTGGAGATGAGGGGGGTGGTGGCGGCACGCCAGATGCCGTCGTCCTGGTGGGTGGTGATGCCGTTGGCGAGGACGCTCCAGCCCTCGGGGGCCGTGACGGTCAGGTCGAAGACGGCCTTGAGGTCGGGCTGGTCGAAGGCGGCGAAGACGCGCTGGACATCGTCCATGAACAGCTGGGTGTAGACGTAGGTCTCGCCGTCGGTGGGGTCGGTGAAGCGGTGCATGCCCTCGCCGGTGCGCGAGTAGCGCATGGCGGCATCGATGCGCAGTTCGTGCTCACCGGCGGTGAGGCCCTTGAGCGGGAGCCGGTCCTCGGCGAGCGTCTCGGGATCGAGGGGGTGTCCGTCCAGGGTGGCGGAGCGCAGCTCGGCAGGCTTGAGCTCGACGAAGGTGTCCGAGGCGTCTTGGTCCGCGCGCACCGTGAAGCGGATGACGGTACGGGAGTCGAAGGTCTCGTCGCCGCGGGTCAGGTCGAGTTCGATCTCGTAGCGGTGGACGTCGAGGAGCCGGGCACGGGTCTGCGCTTCGTCGCGCGTCAGTACGGACATGAAGGACATGCTGCCTGATGGCACTGACGACGCACAGTGGTGTTCCGCTACACCCGCTTTGTCCGTTCCTCGCGCTGCTTCCGGGGAGGGTCGGGGGTCGTTCGGGCGGCGGGGTCCTCTCGCTGGCTCGGAAGGTTCGCTTCCGGACGCGGAAGGTTCGCGTCCGGGTGCGCGAGGGCGCGCGCCGGAGGCGGGATGCTGCCTGCCGGAGGCGGGACAGGCTGATCGAGCCGGGCGCGCAGGGCGCGTACTTCCCGCTCCAGGGCCTGCGAGCGCTGATGAGCGTCGTAGAGGTAGCGGACCTTGGTGCGCAGGGCCCAGGGGTCGACGGGTTTCATCAGGAGGTCGGCGACGCCGAGCCCGTAGGCGGCCGAGGTGAGTTCGGCGTCGGGGCCGAAGCCGGTGATCAGGATGACCGGGATGTGCTGGGTCTGCTCCAGGCGCCGCAGGTAGCGCACGACGTCGAGGCCGCTGACCTGGGGCATGCGCACATCGAGGAGAAGCAGGCCGACCTGGCCGCGCAGTACCTCCTTGAGCGCGGCGTCACCGTTCGTGGCGCGGGTCAGGCGGTAGCCCAGCGGGGCAAGAGCGCTCTCCAGCGCGTAGAGCGTGTCCACGTGGTCGTCGACGATGAGAATCCTGGCATCAGACGGCATGGCCCGAGGTCCCCTCGCTTGGATGACCAGCTTATGCCCGAACCGTCCTACCGTGCGTTCCTTTGACCTGACAAAGAGTCATCCGGCCGACTGGGTACGGCCGGAGCGTAGAGAGCGTTTGCGGAGTTCGGAGCGCTCGGAGCAGATGGCCGGGCGGCCGGGCCGGGTGTCACTCCCCCGGAGCGTCGGAGCCGGACGTGGCGTCATCGGCGATGCGCTCGTGGTGCCGGATGACCTCGGCGATGATGAAATTGAGCAGTTTCTCCGCGAACGCGGGGTCGAGTTTGGCGTTCTCGGCGAGCCGGCGCAGCCGGGCGATCTGGGCGGCCTCACGGGCCGGGTCGGCGGGCGGCAGTTGGTGGGCCGCCTTGAGGTGGCCGACCTGCTGGGTGCACTTGAAACGCTCGGCGAGCATATGGACGACGGCGGCGTCGATGTTGTCGATGCTGTCGCGCAACCGGGCGAGTTCGGCACGGACGGCGGGGTCGGCGTCCCCGGCGGCGGAGTGGCGGGAGGTCATGGCCGTCCACCCTACGGGGCTCCACCGAAGGGCGGTCCTTCCTGTCCGGAGTGCGGATCGCTCCGACGGCGTACGTCCCCACAACGCGCCCGGGCGGACCGGCGCGCCGATGCGGCGGAGGCGGTCGTCGGGCACAAGAAAGCGCCACCGGAGGCGGCGGTGGTCCGCACACGGCGTACGGGTCGTGCACGCCGTGTGCGGAGGAAACCGTCGTACCCACCCCTCTCCGCCCAGCGCCTGCACTCGGCCCACCCGCCTGCCCCGCGGCGCCTGGGTCGGTGCGGTGGGCGGCAGGCGGGGATGCCTACGGGGTGGGTGCCCGCGTCCGGGGCGGGCCGCGGACGCCCCCTGCCCTCCGGGGATACGGCCGTGCGCGTCGGGCTAGAGGCCGGACGCGGCGCGGGCTATGTCCGCCGCGAACGTCGAGACTTCGGTGTAGACACCGGGGTAGCCGGCCCGTGCGCAGCCCTCGCCCCAGCTGACGATGCCGACCTGGAGGTACGCACCGGTGTCGTCCTTGCGGAACATGGGGCCGCCGGAGTCGCCCTGGCAGGTGTCGACGCCGCCCTGCGGGAAGCCGGCGCAGATCTCCTCGCCGGGCACCAGATCGCTGCCGTACGCCCGCTGACAGGTGGCGTCGTCGACGAAGGGGACCGTGGCCTTGAGCAGATAACGCTGCTGACCGCCGCCCTCACTGGTCGCGCCCCAGCCCGCGACGGTGAAGTCGCCCTTGTTGTACGCGGTCGTGGTGGCGATCTTCAGGGTGGGCAGGTCGATGGGCTGGGCAAGCTTGATCAGCGCCCAGTCCCTGCCCTTTCCGTTGTAGCCGGGGGCCTGCAGGACCTTGGTGGACCTCACCTTGATCGCGCTGCCGCTGCGCAGGTCGACGACACCGGCGGTGGCGGTGATGGATGTGTTGCTGCCCGATCCGCTGACGCAGTGCGCGGCGGTCAGGACGATGTCGCCGGCGTACAGGGCGCCGCCGCAGCCCATGGACAGCCGCACCATGAACGGGAACTCGCCCTGGGCGGCCCGTGTTCCGCCGACCACCGGTTGGGGTGCGGCCTGCGCGGACAGGGGCTGGAGGGACAGGGCGGCGAGTGCGACCGTGACGGCCGCGACGGCTCTCTTGAGGCCGCTGATCTTCTTCAGGAGCTTCAACGTGCTTCCTTCCGTGGGGGGTTGACCGCATGGCGGCAGCACGCGAGATCACACGTGGCATGCTCTCGCCAAGTCTTTACGGATTATTTGGAGAACCGGTCGAGGCGGCAAGAACCGGTTTCCGGCCAGTGGGCGGCGCGGCGCGACGCCCACCCCGCCGCGCACGCTCGGCCGCCGGGAGGAAGCACGCATACAGTGGATGCCAGTGCCGGCGTCTGAAGGGGGTGCGGACGTGGCGAACGGCGGCCCGGTCGAGCACGGCTACCCGCATCTGGACACGGTGCGGGCGGCGATCACCGCCCTGTACAAGCGGCTCTCCTGCGACACCATCCGCACCTTCGCGGCCAGCGTGGCCCCCGCCGACGTGGCCTTCTCCGATCTGGACGACCTGCATCTGGGGGCGCAGCGTGTGGCGCGCGAGCTGGTGCGGCACTACCGGCTGCCGGACGCCCGGATGATCATCGGCTTCCGTGAGATGACCCATGCGGCCAACGTCGAACTCGCCGCGGGCCCGGAGTACTTCATCGAGCTCAACGACCGGTTCCGCACCCATCGCCGGGACATCGGCGCGGCCCTCGCGCACGAGGTGATGCACGTCTATCTGCACCGCCTCGACCTGTCCTTCCCCGGCACGAGGGACAACGAGATCCTCACCGACACCGCGGCGACCTACCTGGGCGCGGGCTGGCTGCTCCTGGACGCCTTCCGCGAGGACAAGGCGTCCTCGCAGAAGCTCGGCTACCTGACCCCGGAGGAGTTCGGCTACGTCCTCGCCAAGCGGGCGCTGCTGTTCGGCGAGGACCCTTCGATCTGGTTCACCAGCCCGCAGGCGTACACCGCGTACACGAAGGGCATGGCGCAGGCCCGCCGGGACGAGCAGCAGCCCCCGCTGACCGCCGCCGGCTGGGCGGGCCGCCGCCGCTACGCCCGGGACCGCCGCCACGCCGAGGACCACTCCGCCCCCGGCCCGCATCCGGGCGTCCCGTACGACTTCACCCCGGCCGGCCGCGGCCCGCTGCGCGTCTCCTTTCCCTGCCCCACCTGCCACCAGCGCATCAGAGTGCCCGTGCGAGGGCGGGTGCGGGCGCGCTGCGGGCTGTGCCGGACCGTTCTGGAGTGCGACACCTGAGGCGCGGCCGCCGGGCCATACGGCGTGAGAGGAAGCGCCGAAGTGGCACGGAACACCTCAAATGTCTTTGCGCGGTGGGCCTTCGGAGAGCGAGGGTCGAAGCATGGACACGCACGAGCCGCCGGGGCTGTTCACGGCGGTGTACGAAGGGGACGAGGACGCGGTCGTACGGCTGCTGCGCACGGGAACGAGTCCCGAGTCGGTCGACGCGGAGGGCCAGACGGCCCTGTACCTGGCGGCGGTCGGCGACGCACCGGGCGTCGTACGGCTGCTGCTGACGGCCGGAGCGGATCCCGACCGCCTGAGCGCGGGCGCCGACGCGCCGCTGTGCGGTGCCGCCTGCGGGGGGCACATCGAGGTGGTACGGGCACTGCTGGCGGCCGGGGCCACCGCGGACCTGGAGGAGGATTACGGGTTCCGCGCCTTGACCTGGGCGGTGCAGCGGGGGCACGTGGAGATCGTCCGGGCGCTGCTGGCCGCCGGCGCGGATCCGGACCTGCCCGGCCCTGCGGGCCAACCCCCGCTGGTGGCTGCCGCCCGGCGCGGCTCGCCCGGCTGCGTACGGGCCCTGCTGGACCACGGGGCGCGGGCCCGCGGGGAAGCGCTCGCCGAGGCCCGGCGCTGGATGCGCCTGGATGTCGCGGCCGAACTGCGCGCGGGACTCGAGTCGACGTACGGACCGGGGCACGAGTACGTCACGCGCCGCCGGGAGGAGGAGCCCGGGGCCGTGACGGTCGAGGTCACGCTGGTGCGCGAGGGCCGGCCGGCGGCGGGGAACGACCAGCAGACCGGACATGCCGCGATAGCGGGCCTCCTGGAAAACGGACCCGGAGCACGCGGCGGCTGACCACTCAGGGACGCGGACTACTGCGCCCCGTAGACCGCCCCGGGCGTCTCTGCCTGAGCCAGCAGTTTCAGTGCCGTCTCCCCCGCCTCGGCCGCAGTCCGGCGTGCTCCCCCGTCGGCGCTCGGACCCCGCTTCCACCCCTCCATGACGCTGATCCGCCCGCCCTCCGCCTCGAAGACGCGGCCGGTGACCCCCGCGCTCGCGGCGGAGCCGAGCCAGACGACCAGGGGTGAGACGTTCCCTGGCGCCATGGCGTCGAACCCGGAGGCGGGCGCGGCCATCGTCTCGGCGAACGTCCGCTCGGTCATCCGGGTGCGTGCGGCGGGTGCGATGGCGTTGACCTGCACTCCGTAGCGCTTCAGTTCCGCGGCCGCGACCAGCGTCAGAGCCAGGATCCCGGCCTTCGCCGCGCTGTAGTTCCCCTGTCCCACCGACCCGGACAACCCTGCTCCGCTGCTGGTGTTGACGACCCGCGCGCACGGGACGCGCCCGGCTTTGGCCTCGGCACGCCAGTACGCCGCAGCGTGCCTCAGCGCCAGGAAGTGGCCTTTGAGGTGCACGCGCAGCACTGCGTCCCAGTCGTCCTCGTCGAGGTTGACCAGCATCCGGTCGCGCAGAAAGCCGGCGTTGTTCACGAGAGTGTCGAGCCGGCCGAAGGTCTCGAGAGCGGTCGCCACCAGGGACGCGGCCCCCGCGCTTGTCGCGATGTCACCGCCGTGCCCCACCGCCTCACCGCCCGCGGCGCGAATCTCCGCCACGACCCGGTCGGCCGGGTCGCCGTTCCCGGGGCCGCCGTCGAGGCCGACCCCCAGATCGTTGACGACGACCCGCGCGCCCTCGGCGGCGAACGCGAGGGCGTGGGCGCGGCCGAGACCGCGCCCCGCCCCGGTGACGATCACTACTCGGCCGTCGGCGATACCCGTCATGTCGTGTCCCCTCGTCCGCTTGTGTCGCTGGATCGACTTGTCCATCTGTCGTCACGGGCATGCCTGTTGACGCCGGTACGCGCTCGCTGAACGGCCGTGGGGTGCTTCTCCGCCTTCGCGGCCTCCTCGACCGTCTCCTCGCAGTCGGCAGGTGCGTAGGCCCTCGGCCGTGAAGAGCGTCCGTGCGCAACCGTCGGATGCCTGAGCCCACAGCCGTGAAGACCGCCCGCCTGCACCCGTCCGGTGCCCCTTGCCCCGCTCGTCACAGTCGTTCGCCTGCGACCGCCTGCCCCGCCCGTCACGTTCGGTCGCCTGCGGCCGCCGCGTCCAGGAACGCCGGTCGTTCCCCTCCCCCGTGGACGAGCAGGCTGGCTCCGGTGATGTATGCGGCAGCGTCCGAGGCGAGGAAGACGGCGGCCGCGCCGACATCGGACGGCTCGGCGAGTCGCCCGAGCGGGACGGTGCGGGAGACGGCCGTGATGCCGTTCTCGTCGCCGTAGTGGAGGGACGACAGTTCGGTGCGGACCATTCCGGCCACGATCGTGTTGACGCGCACCTCCGGCGCCCACTCGACCGCCATGGAACGGGCCAGATTCTCCAGGCCCGCCTTGGCCGCTCCGTAGGCGGCGGTGCCCGGCGAGGGGCGGCTGCCGCTCACGCTGCCGATCATCACGACCGCTCCCCTGGCGCGCCGGAGATGGCCGTACGCGGCGAGGGAGACCGTCAGCGGCGCAATGAGGTTGAGTTCGACGACCCGGGCGTGCCGTTCGGGTCCGGCGTCGGCGAGGAGCCGGTAGGGGGCGCCGCCCGCGTTGTTGACCAGCACGTCGAGGCGGGGCAGCGCGTCGAAGAACTCCCGTACGGCAGCCGGGTCGCGCACGTCCAGCGGCGCGAACTCGGCACCCTTGGCCGGTGCTTCGGGCGGCCGCCGGGCGCACACCACCACCTCGGCGCCGGCCTGGACGAACGCGCGGGCGATCCCCGCGCCGACGCCGCGGGTGCCGCCGGTGACGACGACTGTCCTCCCCCGCAGACCGGCGGTGACCCCGTCCTTCGAGTTGTCCACAGGGGCCTCCCGCAGGGATGCGTGGGCTGCTAGCTTCGAATCGCACCTAACAAACGTTTGGTGGAAAGGTAGCTGATGTGCCCATGGGTGTCTCCACCTCGTGCCCGGAAAAAGGGATCGCCGTCGTCACGGTCGGCTTCCCGCCGGTGAACGCGTTACCGGTGGCCGGCTGGTTGGACCTGGCCGACGCGGTGCGGTCGGCCGGCCGCGCCCCCGAGACCCGCTGTGTCGTGCTGGCCGCGGAAGGACGCGGTTTCAACGCGGGTGTGGACATCAAGGAGATACAGGCCGAGGGCGGTAGCGCGCTGATCGGGGCCAACCGCGGTTGCCTCGAGGCGTTCTCGGCGGTCTACGAGTGCGAGGTACCGGTGGTGGCGGCGGTACAGGGCTTCTGTCTGGGCGGCGGGATAGGTCTCGTCGGCAACGCGGACGTGATCGTGGCGAGCGATGACGCGGTCTTCGGCCTGCCCGAACTGGACCGCGGCGCGCTGGGCGCGGCCACTCATCTGGCCCGGCTGGTCCCCCCGCACCTGATGCGCGCCCTGTACTACACCTCGCGCACGGCGACCGCGGCCGAACTGCACGCGCACGGTTCGGTGTGGCGTGTCGTACCACGGGACGGACTGCGCGCAGCAGCCCTTGAGCTCGCCCGGGAGATCGCCGCGAAGGACGGCGAGCTGCTGCGGCTCGCCAAGGCCGCCATCAACGGCATCGACCCGGTCGACGTGCGCCGCAGTTACCGCTTCGAGCAGGGCTTCACCTTCGAGGCCCATGTCAGCGGCGTGGCCGACCGCGTCCGGGACAGGTTCGGGAAGGAGGACGCGTGAGGGACAAGACGATGACGGCCGACGAGGTCGTCGCCCGGCTGGAGAGCGGTATGACCCTCGGCATCGGCGGCTGGGGCTCCCGCCGCAAACCGATGGCGCTGGTACGGGCGCTGCTGCGCTCCGGGATCAACGACCTCACGGTGGTCTCGTACGGCGGTCCGGACGTCGGCATGCTCGCGGCCGCAGGGCGGATCCGCAGACTGGTCGCCGCGTTCACGACCCTGGACACGATTCCGCTGGAACCGCACTACCGGGCGGCCCGTGAGGGCGGCGCGTTCGAACTCGTGGAGGTCGACGAGGCGATGTTCATGTGGGGCCTGCACGCGGCGGCGAACCGGCTGCCGTTCCTGCCGGTACGGGCGGGTGTCGGCTCGGACGTGATGCGGGTCAATCCCGGCCTGCGGACGGTCACTTCACCGTATGGGACCGAGTGGCCGTTCACCGGCGCGGACGAGTCTGAGGAAGGGACGGCGGCTCCCGGACCGCGCGAGGAGTTCGTCGCGATGCCCGCGCTGCGGATGGACGCCGCTCTGGTGCATGTCAACCGCGCCGACCGGCTGGGCAACGGTCAGTACCTGGGCCCGGACCCGTACTTCGACGACCTGTTCTGTGAGGCGGCCGACACGGCGTACGTGTCGTGCGAGCGGATCGTCGACACCGCGGAGCTGACGAAGGAGGCCGCACCGCAGACGCTGCTGATCGGACGGCACACCGTGACCGGCGTGGTGGAGGCGCCGAACGGAGCGCATTTCACGTCCTGCGCCCCCGACCACGACCGGGACGAGGCCTTCCAGAAGCACTACGCCACCACGGCGTGGCCGGCGTTCGCCGAGCAGTTCCTCTCCGGGGACGAGCAGGCGTATCAGTCGGCCGTCCGGTCCTGGCACCGGGAGCGGTCATGAGCCCGGTGACCCGCGCCGAGTACTGCGTGATCGCCTGCGCCGAGGCCTGGCGCGACGCGGGGGAGATCCTCGCCGGCCCGATGGGCCCGGTGCCGTCCGTCGGTGCGCGGCTCGCCAAGCGCACCTTCTCGCCGGACCTGCTGCTCACCGACGGCGAGGCCATGCTGGTGGACGCCGACGGCACGGTGGAGGGCTGGCTGGCCTACCGTCGGCATCTGACCCTGGTCACCGGAGGCAGACGGCACGTGATGATGGGCGCGAGCCAGATCGACCGCTTCGGAAATCAGAACATCTCCTGCGTGGGCGACTGGGCGAAGCCCCGGCGGCAGCTGCTCGGGGTGCGCGGGGCACCGGTCAACACGCTCAACAATGCGACCAGCTACTGGATACCGCGGCACTCACGGCGGGTGTTCGTCGAGCGGGTCGACATGGTGTGCGGGGTGGGGTACGACCGCGCGGCCCGGCATCCGGCCACCGCTCGCTTCCACCGCATTCCGCGTGTGGTGTCCGACCTCGGCGTCTTCGACTTCGACACCCCGGACCACTCGATGCGGCTGGCCACGCTGCATCCGGGGGTGACGGTCGAGGAGGTACGGGAGGCGACCGACTTCGAGCTGACGGTCCCGCAAGAGGTGCCGTACACCCGTGAACCGACGCCGAAGGAGCTGCGGTTGATCCGTGAGGTGATCGACCCGCTGGGCATACGGGAGCGCGAGGTTCCCGATCGCGGCCCCCGGGTGCCCGGTAGCGGCCCCGAGGCTGCCGATCGCGCCCCCGAGGTTCCGAGTCACACCCCTGGTGTCCGCCGTGACCCGGACGGCCGGAGCCCCGGTCCCGGCGGCGCCTTCCCCGACGGGCACCCGGCGGGCGGAGGCTGTTGATGGACACGGCGCTGACCCGGCTCATGGGAGTCAGGCATCCCGTCGTCCAGAGCGCCATGGGCTGGGTGGCCGGACCGCGCCTGGTCTCCGCCGCGGCGAAGGCGGGCGCGCTGGGCATCCTGGCCTCCGCGACGATGACGCCCGACCGGCTGCGGGAGGCGATACGGGAGGTCGCGTCCCGCACGGACGCCCCGTTCGGGGTGAACCTGCGGGCAGACGCCGGGGGCGCGGGCGACCGGGTACGGATCATGATCGAGGAGGGTGTGCGCGTCGCCTCCTTCGCGCTGGCGCCCTCGCGGGAGCTGATCGCCGAACTGAAGGCGGCGGGAGTGGTGGTGATTCCGTCCGTGGGGGCCCGGCGGCACGCGGAGAAGGTGGCCGCCTGGGGCGCGGACGCGGTGATCGTGCAGGGAGGTGAGGGCGGCGGTCACACCGGCGAGGTCGCGACGACCGTACTGCTGCCGCAGGTGGTGGAGGCGGTGGACATACCGGTGGTGGCGGCGGGCGGCTTCAGCGACGGACGGGGGCTGGTCGCGGCGCTGGCGTACGGGGCGGCCGGCATCGCGATGGGCACGCGGTTCCTGCTGACCTCGGACTCGACGGTGCCGGAGGCGGTCAAGGCGCGGTATCTGGCGGCGACGGTGAAGGACGTGACGGTGACGAGGGCGGTGGACGGTGTGCCGCACCGCATGCTGCGTACGGAACTGGTCGACGCCCTCGAACGGTCCGGCCGCGCGAGGGCCCTGCTGCGGGCCGTGCGCCGGGCGGAAAGGCTGCGGAAGCTGTCCGGGCTCAGCCGGCGGCAGATGATCCGCGACGGTCTTGCCCTCAAGCAGGGCAGGGAGTTGACGTGGGGACAGGTCCTGCTGGCCGCGAACACGCCGATGCTGCTCAAGTCCGCCATGGTGGACGGGCGGACGGACCTCGGGGTGATGGCCTGCGGGCAGGTCGCCGGAGTGATCGACGACCTGCCGTCGTGCGCGGAGCTGGTGGACCGGATCATGGCGGAGGCGGAGGAGGTGCTGAAGGGCCTGGAATCGCTCAGAGCCGTTCGATGATCGTCACGTTCGCCTGGCCGCCGCCCTCGCACATGGTCTGCAGACCGAAACGGCCACCGGTCCGCTCCAGTTCATGGAGCAGGGTCGTCATGAGCTTGGCTCCGGTCGCGCCCAGCGGATGGCCCAGAGCGATGGCGCCGCCGTTGACGTTGACCTTCGCCGGGTCGGCGCCGGTCTCCTTGAGCCAGGCGAGGACGACCGGGGCGAACGCCTCGTTGATCTCGACGAGGTCGATGTCGTCGATCGTGAGACCGGTCTTCTTCAGGGCGTGCGCGGTCGCCGGGATCGGGGCGGTCAGCATGCGGATCGGGTCCTCGCCACGTACGGAGAGGTGGTGGATGCGGGCGCGCGGGGTCAAGTCGTGTTCGCCTACGGCCCGTTCCGAGGCCAGCAGCAGGGCCGCCGCGCCGTCGGAGACCTGGGAGGAGCAGGCGGCGGTGACGGTGCCGCCCTCGATGACCGGCTTCAGCCCGGCCATCTTCTCCAGCGAGGTGTCCCGGCGCGGCCCCTCGTCGACGATGACGTGCCCATAGGGGACGATCTCCCGCTCGAAGCGGCCCGCGTCGATGGCGCGCAGTGCGCGCTGGTGCGAGCGCAGCGCGAACTCCTCCTGGTCGCGCCGGGTGATGCCCCATTTGGCGACGATCGCTTCGGCGCCGTGGAACTGGTTGACGGGCTGGTCGCCGTAGCGGGCGCGCCATCCCTCGCTGCCCGCGAACGGCCCCTGGGTGAGGCCCAGCGGTTCGGCGGCCTGGCGGGAGGCGAAGGCGATCGGGATCTGGGACATGTTCTGCACACCGCCCGCGACCACCAGGTCCTGAGTGCCCGACAGCACGGCCTGCGCGGCGAAGTGCACGGCCTGCTGCGAGGAGCCGCACTGCCGGTCGACGGTCACACCCGGTACCTCCTCGGGCAGCCCGGCCGCGAGCCACGAGGTGCGGGCGATGTCCCCGGCCTGCGGTCCGACCGTGTCGAGACAACCGAAGACGACGTCCTCCACGGCTGCCGGGTCCACACCGCAGCGCTCCACCAGCGCCTTGAGCACATGCGCCCCCAGGTCGGCGGGATGGACCCCGCTCAGACCGCCCCGGCGCCGCCCGACGGGCGTACGGACCGCTTCGACGATGTAGGCCTCGGTCATGGTGGACTCCCTTGGAGAGGAAAGGGGTTGATGTACGGGTTACTCCCGTACGGCGATGCCGTCGAGCACCATCGACAGGTACTGCCGGGCGATCTCCTCCGGACTGTGCTGCCCGCCGGGCCGGTACCAGGACGCGGCGACCCACACCGTGTCGCGCACGAACCGGTAGGTGAGCCGGACATCGAGGTCGGACCGGAAGACCCGGGCGGCGACCCCGTGCTCCAGCGTGGACAGCCATGCCTTCTCGAACTTGCGCTGTGACTCGGCGAGGAACGTGAACCGTTCCTGTGCCACGAGTTGCTTGGACTCCTTCTGGTAGATCGCGACGGCGGCGCGGTGCCGGTCGATCTCCCGGAAGGACTCGGTGACCAGCGCCTCGAGCGTTTCGCGCGGGCCGAGTTCGGCGTCCAGGACGGTGTCGTAGCCGTCCCAGAGCTCGTCGAGGAACGTGCGGAGGATCTCCTCCAGCATCGATTCCTTGGAATCGAAGTGGTAGTAGAGGCTCCCCGCGAGCATCCCGGCGTGGTCCGCGATCTTGCGTACGGTGGTGGCGTTGTAGCCCTGCTCGGCGAAGACCTCGGCTGCGGTGTCGAGGAGTTCGCGGCGGCGCGCGGGCGCGGCGGTCACCTGGGGCTTCTTCTTGGTCGGCACGGGTCCATTGTGATCCCGGTGGAGCTGGTCCATCGCACGGCTCTAGGCGTGCTGGCTGCTGACGGCGACGACCTCGCCGGTCATGTAGGAGGAGTAGCCGGACGCCAGGAAGACGATCACATTGGCCACTTCCCATGGTTCCGCGTACCGTCCGAAGGCCTCACGCGTGGTCAGTTCCTCGAGGAGTGCGGGGGTCGTCACCTTCGCCAGGTAGGGGTGCATGGCGAGGCTCGGCGCGACCGCGTTGACCCGTACTCCGTACTCCGCGGCCTCGATCGCGGCGCAGCGGGTCAGGGCCATGACGCCCGCCTTCGCGGCGGCGTAGTGGGCCTGTCCGGCCTGGGCGCGCCAGCCGATCACGGAGGCGTTGTTGACGATCACGCCGCCCTCCGTGCCCTTCATCGCGCGCAGGGCCGCCCGGACACAGCGGAAAGTGCCACCCAGGTTCACATCGAGCACCTTCGACCACTGCTCGTCGGTCATGTCGGCCAGGGCCGCGGTGCCGCCCAGTCCGGCGTTGTTGACGACGATGTCGAGCCGGCCGTGCGACCTGGCGGCCGTGTCGAAGAGCGCCTGCACCTGGGACTCGTCGGTGACGTCGCAGGCGACCGCGGTCACCGCGCCGCCGAACTCCCGGCCGAGCTCCCGCTCGTACTCCTCGAGGCGGCTCACATGGGCGTCGCTGATCACCACGCGTGCGCCTTCCTCCAGGAACCGGCGCGCGGTCGCCGAGCCGATCCCCGCCCCGGCCGCGGCGGTGATGACGGCGGTGCGGCCCTTCAGCAGCCCGTGCCCGGGCACGTACGACGGACTCTCGACGCCTGTCATGGGCCCACGCTAACCTACCAAACACTTGTTAGGGAAGCCGCCTTCGAAGGGTACCGGACGTGGACCTCACCCACTCACCCGCCGACCAGGCCTTCCGCGCCGAGGCCCGGTCCTGGCTCGCCGCGCATGTGCCCGCGGACCCGCTGCCCTCCCTGGAGACGGAGGAAGGGTTCGCGGCCCACCGCGCATGGGAGGCCGAACTCGCCGCGACCCGCTGGTCGGTGGTGTCCTGGCCACGCGCGTACGGCGGACGGGACGCGGGTCTTGTGCGGTGGCTGATCTTCGAGGAGGAGTACTACGCGGCGGGCGCACCGGGCCGCGTCGGTCAGAACGGCATCAATCTGCTGGCGCCGACCCTGTTCGAGCACGGTACCGAGGAACAGCGGGCCCGGGTGCTCCCGCCGATGGCCACCGGCGAGGAGGTCTGGGCGCAGGCGTGGTCGGAGCCCGAGGCCGGCTCCGACCTGGCCTCCCTCAGGTCCAAGGCCGTACGGACGCGGGGGGGCTGGCTGCTCGGCGGGCAGAAGACGTGGTCCTCACGGGCCGCTTTCGCCGATCGCGCATTCGGTCTGTTCCGCAGCGATCCGGAGGCGGCCAGGCCCCACCACGGCCTCACCTACCTCATGTTCGACCTGCGCGCTCCTGGTGTGACCGTCCGGCCCATCGGCCGTCTCGACGGCAGGGCCGCCTTCGCCGAGATCTTCCTGGACGACGTCTTCGTCCCGGACGAGGACGTGCTCGGCGAACCCGGTCAGGGCTGGCGGGTCGCGATGGCGACGGCGGGCAACGAACGCGGGCTCACCCTCCGCTCTCCCGGCCGCTACCTCGCCGCCGCCGACCGACTGCTGGAGCTGTGGGGGGCCCACGGCAGCCCGCCGTCGGCGAGCGACCGGGTCGCCGACGCCCTGATCGGCGCCCGCGCCTATCAGCTCTTCACCTACGCGGGCGCCTCCCGGTTCCTGGACGGCGAGCCGATCGGTGCGGAGTCCAGCCTGAACAAGGTCTTCTGGTCGGAGTTGGACATCGCGCTGCACGAGACCGCGCTCGATCTGCTGGGCGCGGACGGCGAATTGGCGGACGGTGCCTGGACCGAAGGCTATGTCTTCTCCCTCGCGGGCCCCGTCTACGCTGGCACCAACGAGATCCAGCGCGACATCATCGCCGAGCGTCTGCTCGGCCTGCCGAAGGGCCGCCGCTGATGCGTTTCCTGCCGACCGACGAGCAGCGCGCCTTCGCCCGCTCGCTGGACGCACTGCTGACCGACGCCGACACGCCGGCGGTCGTACGGTCCTGGAGCGCGGGCGACCACACGGCCGGGCGAGCACTGTGGTCCCAGATCGCGGAGGCGGGGGTCTTCGCGCCGGCGGCCCCCGAGGCGTACGAAGGGGCGGGCTCGCTGCCCGTGGAGCTCGCGGTGGCCTTCGTGGAGCTTGGGCGCCACGCGGTACCGGGTCCCCTCGTGGAGACGGTGCTCGCGGCGGTCCTGCTCGCGGACCTACCCGAGCGCGCCCAGGGGCTGCTGCCCCAGTTGGTCTCCGGCAAAGCCGTGGCCACGGTCGGTGCGCCGTACGCCCTGGACGGGGACATGGCCGATGTCGTCCTCGCACTGAGCGACCGTCAGGTGTGGCTGTCGCCCGGCTGCCGACCGGGGACGAAGCCGTCGCTCGATCCGGCACGGCGGCTCGCCACACCGCTCCCCGGCGGAGAACTGCTGTGCGCCGGGGTTCCCCCGTCCGCGCTCGGCTGGGCGCGCCTGGCCACCGCCGCCCAGGCCCTGGGCGTGGGCCTCGCTCTCCTCGAGCGGACGGTCGCATACGTCAAGCAGCGCGCTCAGTTCGGCGTGCCCATCGGCTCGTTCCAGGCGGTCAAGCATCGGCTGGCCGACGCCCTGACCGCCTTGGAGTTCGCACGCCCGCTGCTCTTCGGAGCCGCCCTGACGATGACCCCGGCAGACCTCGCCGCGGCCAAGGTCGCGGCCTGCGAGGCGGCGTACACGACCGCACGCACCGCACTGCAACTGCACGGCGCGATCGGCTACACCGCCGAGTACGACCTCTCCCTCTGGCTCACCAAGGCACGTGCGCTGCGCACGGCGTGGGGCGGGCCGGCGGAGTGCCGCGCCGCCGTACTCAGCGGCGCCCGCCCGCGCGGCTGAAGGCCGGCGTGACCGGCGCCCTCACCTCACGATGCCCTGGGCCCGGGCCGCTGCGAGCCACTGGGGGAACTCGCCCACCAGCCGGTCGTACAGTTCGGCGTCGGACACCTTCCGCGGGTCCGAACCGGCGTGGAAGAAGCCCGCGTTGTCGACCATGCGCTTCTGCGGTACCGGCAGCTCGTCGAGTCTGCGCAGGAAGTCGAACTGCTTGCTGTCCGGGTCCCCGAACCCGATGAACTGCCAGAACATCGGCAGCTTGGCCGCCTTGCACAGATAGCGTTCCGCGGCGGCCCTGTTGATGGGGCCGCCGTCGGTCTGGAAGACGACGAGGGCCGGGTCCTTGGAGCCGCTGTCCAGGTAGTGGTCGATGACGGCGTCCATCGCCAGGTGGTAGCTGGTTTTGCCCATGTGCCCGAGTCCGGCCACGATCGTGTCGATCCGGCCCTGATGGTGGTCGAGCGATATCGCGCTCACGGCGTCGATGTCCGTGGAGAAGAAGACGAGCGGCACGCTGCCGTCGTCGTCGAGGTGCGCGGACAACCCGAGCACCCGCTCGGCGAGCGCCTGCACACTGCCGTCCTTGTAATACGGCTTCATGGACCCGGAGTAGTCGACGACCAGGTAGACGGCGGCCCGCTGTCCGCCCAGCCCATGCTTGGTGAGGGACACCCCGGCGCTCTTGTACAGGCTGACCAGCGCGGGGGCGGTCTCCTCGACCTTGCGGAGGCTGATCGCGGCCATGCGAACTCCTTGCGCCGGGCGGGACGGGAGGCCGACGTTACGCCACCGCCGCCCCCGCCGATCGCCTTCCCCGTAGGTTCGCTATTTTGTTCGCCGCCGTCCCCACCGGCTCACCACCCGTCCAACCCCGTTCGAGGAGCCGGCTGTGGAGTCCGAGTCCACCGTCACCACCTGCTACCGCCACTCCAAGGTGGAGTCGCATGTGCGCTGCGTCCGCTGCGACCGCTACATCTGCCCGGACTGCATGCGCGAGGCGGCTGTCGGCCACCAGTGCCCGGAGTGCGTGAAGGAGGGGGCCCGGTCGATCCGCCAGGCCCGCACGGCGTTCGGTGGCCGGATCACCACCGCCCCCGTGGTGACGTATGTGCTGATCGGCCTCAACGTGCTCGCCTACCTCGGTGAGCTGGTGCGCCCCGCGATCGAGGACCGGTTCGCGATGCTGGGGGCCGGGCTCCGGGACGCGATCGGCGGACACTATCTGTGGCAGTACCCGTATTCGCCCGAGTGGCACGCCGAGGGTGTCGTGGCCGGGCAGTGGGAGCGCCTGCTGACCGGCGCGTTCCTGCATCTTCCGCCCACTCAGGGGACGTTCGGGATCCTGCACATCGTGATGAACATGGTGTCGCTGTGGAACATCGGGCGGGTGGTCGAGGCACAGCTGGGCCGCGTCCGCTACCTCGCGCTCTATCTGCTGTCGGCCCTCGGCGGGTCGGTGCTCGTCCTGCTGCTCGCGCCCGGCACCTCGACGGTCGGCGCGTCCGGCGCCATCTTCGGGCTGGGCGCCGCGTACTACGTCATGGCCAAGCGGCTCGGCGCCGACATGAGCACCGTCAACCGTTTCATGGCGGGCCTGCTGGTGTGGCTGCTGATCTCCGCCGGCCTCACCTCCTGGCAGGGGCACCTCGGCGGTCTGCTGGCCGGCGGGCTGGTCACGCTGGTGTACGCGTACGTGCCCAGGGGCCCGCGTCGCGGCATGATCCAGACGGCCGCCTGCCTCGGACTTCTGGTGCTGCTGGTGCTGCTGACGGTGGGCAAGGTGACGGAGCTGACGGGATGAGCGGCGCGGACCGCCGTCGTTGAACCGTCCCCGGACGCGCCGCGGCGCCCGCCCAGAGTCCGGTCGGGGACAGAGGCGGGCGCCGTGCTCAGTTCCGTACGCCGTTGTACGGGACGTGGGTGGGGGCCGTCAGACCGCCAGACTACGGTCCGTGGGACGGATCGGGGCGGGCAGGTCGCTGGCGCCCGTGAGGAAGCGGTCGACACCGCGGGCGGCCGAGCGGCCCTCCGCGATCGCCCACACGATCAGGGACTGGCCGCGGCCGGCGTCGCCCGCCACGAACACGCCCGGAACGTTGGTCTGGAAGTCGGCGTCGCGAGCGATGTTGCCACGCGCGTCCAGCTCCAGGCCGAACTGCTCGACCAGGCCGTTCTGCTGGTCCGTGCCGGTGAAGCCCATGGCGAGGGTGACCAGCTGCGCCGGGATCTTGCGCTCGGTGCCCGGCTTCTGGGTCAGCTTGCCGTCCACGAACTCGACCTCGGCCAGGTGCAGCCACTGCACATTGCCGTCCTCGTCGCCCTCGAAGTGGGTCGTGGAGGCCGAGTAGATGCGCTCGCCGCCCTCCTCGTGGGCCGAGGTGACCTTGTAGAGGACCGGGAAGGTCGGCCACGGCTGGCTGACCGGGTGCCGCTCGTCGTTCGGGCGGGGCATGATCTCCAGCTGGGTGACGGAGGCCGCGCCCTGGCGGTGGGCGGTGCCGACGCAGTCCGCGCCGGTGTCACCGCCGCCGATCACGATGACGTGCTTGCCCTCGGCCGAGATCGGCGAGGTCACGTAGTCGCCCTCCTGCACCTTGTTGGACAGCGGCAGGTACTCCATGGCCTGGTACACACCCTTGAGCTCGCGGCCGGGGACCGGGAGGTCACGTGCGGTCGTCGCGCCCGCGGCGATGACCACGGCGTCGTACCGCTTGCGCAGGTCCGTCGCCTTGAGGTCCTGGCCGATCTCGACACCGGTACGGAAGCGGGTGCCCTCCGCGCGCATCTGCTCGATACGGCGGTTGATGTGTCGCTTCTCCATCTTGAACTCGGGGATGCCGTAGCGGAGCAGACCGCCGACACGGTCCGCGCGCTCGTACACCGCGACCGTGTGGCCGGCCCGGGTCAGCTGCTGGGCGGCGGCGAGACCCGCCGGACCGGAGCCGATGACCGCGACGGTCTTGCCGGACAGGCGCTCGGGGGCCTGCGGCTTGACGTCACCGCTGTCCCACGCCTTGTCGATGATCGAGACCTCGACGTTCTTGATGGTGACCGGCTGCTGGTTGATGCCGAGCACGCACGCCGACTCGCAGGGCGCCGGGCACAGGCGGCCGGTGAACTCCGGGAAGTTGTTCGTGGCGTGCAGCCGCTCGGAGGCCTCGGTCCAGTCCTCGCGGTAGGCGTAGTCGTTCCACTCGGGGATGAGGTTTCCGAGCGGGCAGCCGTTGTGGCAGAACGGGATGCCGCAGTCCATGCACCGGCTGGCCTGCTTGCTGATGATCGGCAGCAGCGAGCCGGGAACGTAGACCTCGTTCCAGTCCTTGACGCGCTCACCCACCGGACGGGACGTGGCGACCTCGCGGCCGTGCGTCAGGAAGCCCTTGGGATCAGCCATTGGTCGCCGCCTCCATCATCTTCTCGGTGATCTCGGTCTCGGTGAGACCGGCTCGCTCGGCGGCGTCCTTGGCGGCGAGCACTGCCTTGTACGTGCTGGGGATGATCTTGCTGAAGCGCTCCACGGAGACGGGCCACTCCGCGAGGAGCTTCTCGGCGACCGTGGAACCGGTGTCCTCGGCGTGGCGGCGCACCACGTCGTGCAGCCACTGCTTGTCCGTGTCGTCCAACGGCTCGATGGAGCCCTGGTTGCCGGCGTTGACGTTGTCGCGGTCCAGGTCGACGACGTAGGCGATACCGCCCGACATGCCGGCCGCGAAGTTGCGGCCCGTGGGTCCGAGCACCACGGCCTGGCCACCGGTCATGTACTCGCAGCCATGGTCGCCCACGCCCTCCGACACCACGAGCGCACCCGAGTTACGGACACAGAACCGCTCACCCGTACGACCGCGCAGGAACAGCTCACCACCGGTCGCGCCGTACGCGAGGGTGTTGCCCGCGATCGTCGAGTACTCGGCGAGGTGCTCGGCGGCGCGGTCCGGGCGCACGATGACCCGGCCGCCGGACAGGCCCTTGCCGACGTAGTCGTTGGCGTCGCCCTCCAGGCGCAGCGTGATGCCGCGCGGCAGGAAGGCGCCGAAGGACTGGCCCGCCGAACCCGTGAAGGTGATGTCGATGGTGTCGTCGGGCAGGCCCGCCCCGCCGAACTTCTTCGTCACCTCGTGACCGAGCATGGTGCCGACCGTGCGGTTGATGTTGCGGATCGCGACCTGGGCGCGCACCGGCTGGGCGTCGGCCTGGGAGTTCGCGGCCAGCGCGTCGGCGGCGAGCTTGATCAGCTCGTTGTCGAGCGCCTTCTCCAAGCCGTGGTCCTGGGCGATCACCTGGTGGCGCACCGCGCCCTCCGCCAGTTCGGGCACGTGGAACAGCGGCGCCAGGTCCAGGCCCTGGGCCTTCCAGTGGTCGACGGCCCGGGTGACGTCGAGGGCCTCGGCGTGGCCGACGGCCTCCTCGATGGAGCGGAAGCCCAACTCCGCGAGGAGTTCGCGGACCTCCTCGGCGATGAACTGGAAGAAGTTCACGACGAACTCGGCCTTGCCGGTGAAGCGCTCGCGCAGCACCGGGTTCTGCGTGGCGATGCCGACCGGGCAGGTGTCCAGGTGGCAGACGCGCATCATGATGCAGCCGGAGACGACGAGCGGCGCGGTCGCGAACCCGAACTCCTCGGCGCCGAGCAGCGCGGCGATGACCACGTCACGGCCGGTCTTCAGCTGTCCGTCGGTCTGCACGACGATGCGGTCGCGCAGGCCGTTGAGCAGCAGGGTCTGCTGGGTCTCGGCGAGACCGAGCTCCCAGGGACCGCCGGCGTGCTTCAGCGACGTGAGCGGGGAGGCGCCGGTGCCGCCGTCGTGACCGGAGATCAGGACGACGTCCGCGTGCGCCTTGGAGACACCCGCGGCGACCGTGCCGACGCCGACCTCCGAGACCAGCTTCACGTGGATCCGCGCCTGCGGGTTCGCGTTCTTCAGGTCGTGGATCAGCTGGGCCAGGTCCTCGATGGAGTAGATGTCGTGGTGCGGCGGCGGCGAGATCAGGCCGACGCCCGGCGTCGAGTGCCGGGTCTTGGCCACCCACGGGTAGACCTTGTGGCCGGGCAACTGGCCGCCCTCGCCGGGCTTCGCGCCCTGGGCCATCTTGATCTGGATGTCGTCCGCGTTGACCAGGTACTCCGAGGTCACTCCGAAGCGACCGGAGGCCACCTGCTTGATCGCCGAGCGGCGCGCCGGGTCGTACAGGCGGTCCGGGTCCTCGCCGCCCTCACCGGTGTTGGACTTGGCGCCCAGCTGGTTCATGGCGACGGCGAGCGTCTCGTGCGCCTCCTTGGAGATGGAGCCGTACGACATGGCGCCGGTGGAGAAGCGCCTGACGATCTCGGAGACCGACTCGACCTCGTCGATGGAGATCGGCGCGCGGTCGGACTTGAAGCCGAACAGGCCGCGCAGCGTCATCAGGCGCTCGGACTGCTCGTTCACGCGGGACGTGTACTTCTTGAAGATGTCGTAGCGGCCGGTGCGCGTGGAGTGCTGGAGGCGGAAGACCGTCTCCGGGTCGAACAGGTGCGGCTCGCCCTCGCGGCGCCACTGGTACTCGCCGCCGATCTCCAGCGCGCGGTGCGCGGGAGCGATGCCGGAGGCCGGGTAGGCCTTGGCGTGGCGGGCGGCGACCTCCTTGGCGATGACGTCGATACCGACGCCGCCGATCTTGGTGGCCGTGCCGTTGAAGTACTCGTCGACGAAGGCCTCGTCCAGGCCGACGGCCTCGAAGACCTGGGCGCCGCGGTAGGAGGCGACGGTCGAGATGCCCATCTTGGACATGACCTTCAGGACGCCCTTGCCGAGGGCGTAGATCAGGTTGCGGATGGCCTTCTCGGTCTCGATGCCCGGCAGGAACGTCCCTGCGCGGACCAGGTCCTCGACGGACTCCATCGCCAGGTACGGGTTGACCGCCGCGGCGCCGTAGCCGATCAGCAGGGCGACGTGGTGGACCTCGCGGACGTCACCGGCCTCGACCAGCAGGCCCACATGACTGCGCTGCTTGGTACGGATGAGGTGGTGGTGGACGGCGGCGGTGAGCAGCAGCGACGGGATCGGCGCGTGCTCGGCGTCCGAGTGGCGGTCCGACAGGACGATCAGGCGGGCGCCGTTCTCGATGGCGGCGTCGGTCTCCGCGCAGATCTCCTCGAGGCGCGCGGCGAGGGCGTCGCCGCCACCGGAGACCCGGAAGAGACCGGAGAGCGTCGCGGCCTTCATACCGGGCATGTCGCCGTCGGCGTTGATGTGGATGAGCTTGGCCAGCTCGTCGTTGTCGATCACCGGGAAGGGCAGCACGACGCTGCGGCAGGAGGCCGCGGTCGGCTCCAGCAGGTTGCCCTGGGGGCCGAGCGACGAGCGCAGGGAGGTGACCAGCTCCTCGCGGATGGCGTCCAGCGGCGGGTTGGTGACCTGCGCGAACAGCTGGGTGAAGTAGTCGAAGAGCAGACGCGGACGCTCGGACAGCGCGGCGATCGGCGAGTCGGTGCCCATCGAGCCGATCGGCTCGGCGCCGGCCTTGGCCATCGGCGCGAGGAGGACGCGCAGCTCCTCCTCGGTGTAGCCGAAGGTCTGCTGGCGGCGGGTGACCGAGGCGTGGGTGTGCACGATGTGCTCGCGCTCGGGCAGGTCGCCCAGCTCGATCTCACCGGCCTCCAGCCACTCCTGGTACGGGTGGGCCGCGGCGAGCGTCGCCTTGATCTCGTCGTCCTCGATGATGCGGTGCTCGGCGGTGTCGACGAGGAACATACGGCCGGGCTGCAGCCGGCCCTTGCGGACGACCCTGGCGGGGTCGATGTCGAGGACGCCGACCTCGGAGCCGAGGACGACGAGGCCGTCGTCGGTGACCCAGTAGCGACCGGGGCGCAGACCGTTGCGGTCGAGCACGGCGCCGACCTGGGTGCCGTCGGTGAACGTGACACAGGCGGGGCCGTCCCAGGGCTCCATCATCGTGGAGTGGAACTGGTAGAAGGCGCGCCGGGCCGGGTCCATGGACTCGTGGTTCTCCCACGCCTCCGGGATCATCATCAGCACGGAGTGCGGCAGGGAGCGGCCGCCGAGGTGCAGCAGCTCGAGTACCTCGTCGAAGGACGCGGAGTCCGAGGCATCCGGGGTGCAGACCGGGAAGATCCGCTCCAGCTTCTCCTGGGGGCCGAACAGGTCGGACACCAGCTGCGACTCGCGGGCGCGCATCCAGTTGCGGTTGCCCTTGACCGTGTTGATCTCGCCGTTGTGCGCGACGAAGCGGTACGGGTGGGCGAGCGGCCAGCTCGGGAAGGTGTTGGTGGAGAAGCGCGAGTGGACCAGCGCGATGGCCGTGGCGAAGCGACGGTCGGACAGGTCCGGGAAGAACGGCTCCAGCTGGCCGGTGGTGAGCATGCCCTTGTACACGATCGTGCGCGCGGACAGCGACGGGAAGTACACGCCGGCCTCGCGCTCGGCGCGCTTGCGCAGCACGAAGGCCTTGCGGTCGAGGTCGATGCCCTTGGCGGCGTCTCCCGCGGTGACGAAGAGCTGACGGAAGGCGGGCATCGTGGAGCGGGCGGCCGCGCCCAGCAGCTCGGGGGCGACCGGGACCTCACGCCAGCCGAGGACGGTCAGGCCCTCACCGGCCGCGATCGTCTCGATCTGCGAGACGGCCTCGGCGGCGCCCGGCTCGGGCAGGAAGGCGATACCGACGGCGTAAGCGCCCGCCTCGGGCAGTTCGAATCCGGCCACCTCACGGAAGAAGGCGTCGGGCACCTGGGAGAGAATGCCGGCACCGTCACCCGAGTCGGGCTCGGAGCCGGTGGCACCGCGGTGCTCCAGGTTGCGCAGTACGGTCAGCGCCTGCTCGACCAGCCCATGGCTCGCCTCGCCGGTGAGGGTGGCCACGAACCCGACGCCGCAGGCATCGTGCTCGTTGCGGGGGTCGTACATACCCTGCGCAGCAGGGCGAGCATCCATGAACGACCAGTTCTGGCCATTCGCGGAATGCTGGGACGGCTGGCGCGGCGTACGCATCGGCTCTCCCGTCGTCGTCATGTGGCATATGGCAGTGCCGAGGGACGACGTTGGCCCTCTGCGAAAAAATTTCGTGCAGGTTACATGATGGAGCGCTTCTCGGGAACCGGATAGATCGTTCCAGCATGCGGACGTCACCGGCACGTTGCACGGGTTTCACGTGCGGCGAAGAAAGGGAGGCGTTTGCGGACAGATCAGTGTCCGAAGACCCAGGGTACGGCAGGCTTCATCGCCCACTGTGCAGTGCGGTGCAGGCGTCGTTGCCCGCGGCGCTTACGGCTCATGCCCGCTGGTTAAGCAGTCGAAACCGCCGAGTAACAGAGGGACGGCTACTTATGCGGTCCCTCGCATAAGTCGCCCCGCGCGTCATCCTATGGCGGTACCGAACAGGCTGCCCAGGAGGTAGGTCACACCTGCGGCCGCGCCTCCGAGGGCGAGCTGCCGCAGACCGCTGTACCACCAGCTGCGTGCGGTCACCTTGGCCACGACCGCGCCGCACCCGAAGAGACCGGCGAGGGCGAGCAGCACGGCTGGCCACAGGGCGTGGGCGCCGAGCAGATACGGCAGCAGGGGCAGAAGGGCGCCGAGCGCGAACGAGCCGAAGCTGGAGACGGCGGCCACCGTCGGGGAGGGCAGGTCGCCCGGGTCGATGCCGAGTTCCTCGCGCGCGTGGATCTCCAGGGCCTGCTCGGGGTCCCGGGAGAGCTGCCTCGCGACCTCGCGGGCGAGCGCGGGGTCGACGCCACGCGCCTCGTACAACGCCGCCAGCTCCTCCTGCTCGTCCTCCGGATGCTTTCTCAACTCACGGCGCTCGACGTCGAGTTCGGCCTCGACCAGCTCACGCTGGGAGGCGACCGACGTGTACTCGCCCGCGGCCATGGAGAAGGCACCGGCGGCCAGGCCCACGAGCCCGGTGATGATGATGGTCTGCTGACTGACGGAGCCACCCGCGACACCGGTCATCAGGGCCAGGTTGGAGACCAGGCCGTCCATCGCACCGAAGACGGCCGGGCGCAGCCAGCCACCGTTCACATCGCGGTGGGTGTGGTTGTCGCGATGCGCCTCGTGCAGCGCCGCCTCGGTCTCGATGATGGCCATGCCCAGGTCCCCCAAAAGATGCTGGATTGGACTGCTTCCACTTTTCGACAACAACGAAAGTACGTCGGAAATTGCCTCGCCGCCAGCAAGGAAAGGCTGGGCTAACCTGCACTTTTACCTTCCCTTGCTCATACGAGTAAGGACTTGCACAGATGTCGGTCGGGTGATGCTGGGGCCCGTGAGGCTCTGCGGAACCGCTCCCGTGGCACAGATCCGCAAAGGGGTTCCACACCCCGGAACAGGGGGGTGCCCGAAAGGAGAGGCACCGTATGGCCATCGCCTGCATTCCCCCGGCCCCGGCGCCCGGCGACGCCGCCGGACTGCGCGAACGGGCGCGCGGCGCACTGCTCGGCCTCGCCGTGGGGGACGCGCTGGGGGCTCCCGCCGAGAACCTCAGGCCGTCCGAGATCCGCAACCGCTGGGGCCGCATCACCGGGTATGTGGCCGAGCGGCCCTCCGGCACGGACGACACCGAGTACGCGATCTTCTCGGGGCTGCTGCTCGCCCGGCACGGCTCGGCGCTGACCGTGGCGCATGTGGAGGCGGCCTGGCACCAGTGGATCGCGGACCGGGACGAGGGGCCGTTCCGCGGTGCGGGGTTCAGTGAGCGGGGCACGCTGGAGAACCTCCGCCGGGGCCTTGCCGCGCCCATCACGGCGCAGCACCGGCACGCCTGGAGCGACGGTCTCGCCATGCGCGCGGCGCCCTTCGGCGTATTCGCCGCGGGCCGTCCCGCGGAGGCGGCCCGGCTGGTGGCGATCGACGGCTCGGTGAGCCATGAAGGAGAGGGCATCTACGGCGGTCAAGCGGTCGCCGCCGGGGTCGCGGCGGCGATGGCGGGCGCGCCCACGGTCGCCGTGGTGGCCTCGGCCCTCGCGGTCGTCCCCGACGACTCGTGGACGGCCCGCTCCCTGCGCCGCGCGGTCGCCGCCGCCCACCGGGGCGCCCGAGCGGTGCGCTCCGCGGTCGTGATCGGCGGCTACCCCTGGACCGACCTCGCCCCGGAGGCGGTGGCCCTGGCCTTCGGCGCGTACGCGGCGGCCGACGGCGACTTCACGGAGTCGGTGCTCACGGCGGTCAACATGGGCCGTGACGCCGACACCACGGCGGCGGTCGCGGGCGCCCTCGCGGGCGCGACCCACGGGATCTCCGCGATCCCGGCCGAATGGGCGGCGGCGATCGGCCCGGCCCGAGGGAGCTGTCTGCCCTCCATGGAGGGCCACCACGTCCTGGACGTGGCGGAACTGCTGACGCCCGGGGACGGGAAGTGGGGGGCCGCCATCGCGGGGCTGTGGGGCAGGGGGACAGGCGTACGACCCGGCGTCCGGGTACGCCGCGAGGGCCACGCCCGGCGCGAGGGCGGCCCCGCGCGGCGCGGGGACACGGTGCGGGGCGGCCATGGGACGCGGGCCGGCGATGCGGTGCGGGACCGCGGTCCGGCGGGGCCGGGGCATCCTGCGCGGCGAACCGGCCGCACACGACGGGCCGACCCCGCGCGCCGCGGCGGCCCCACGCCACCGGCGGGCACCGCGGAACCCGACGAACACACAGAACTCGTTGGTACAGAAGAATGCGAGGAACCCGTCGGCACCAAAGAGCCCGGAAAACCCGTCAGCCTCGTGGAACCCGAGGACCCCGCAGAACCCGTCGGCACCAAAGAGCCCGAAAAGCCCGTCGGTCTCACGGAACCCGGGCATCCCTCGGAATCCGTCCGCGGCCTCACCGAACCCGGCGATCCCACGGAACCCGGCGATCCCGCCCCGTCGGCCGACCCCGCGAGTCACGGCCGCCCCGCACGCCACGGCGGCCCCCTGCCCCCTCGCGGCCCCGCGGCGCGCGTCCCGCGAAGGCAGCCCGGTCCCACGGTCCGCGAGGTAGCGGCGTACGTGGAGGTCCCGGACGAGGGCGAGGTGAAGCCGTGAGCGGCTCCGCGGCCCCGCGTCGTATCGAAGGCCTCCTGCTCGGGCTCGCCGCGGGCGACGCCGCCGGATGGCCCGCCGCCCGGCACCGGGCCGCCCGTATGCCCGAGTGGACCCGGCGGCTGACCCGGGAGCTGGACACCTTCGCGGAGCAGAACGCGACCACCACGCTGCCGGTGCCGATCGCCCTCAACCAGCCGCCGGAACCGCTCAGGCTCGGGCCCTCGGACGACGCCGAGTGGGCGGCGTTCGCGGCCCATGTCGTGCTGCGGGCCGGGGACGGCAGCGCGCTCGGCGACCTGGACCGGCAGCGCAGGATGCGCGCGGCCATCGATCTGTCCTGGAACGAGATCGCCGGCGAGGTCTCCGCCGCGGCCGACCGGGCCCCCGAGGTCGAGTCGGCACGGCTGACACTGCGCGCCCGTATCTCCGTACGCGCGGGTCTCGGCAACCTCGCCACCGGTCTGCGCCCGCCCGCCACCGGCCACGACAATCCGCACTACTTCGACGACGCGGCCTGCGTCCGGGCCTGCGTTCTCGCCGTGGCGCACCCGGGAGAGCCCCGGCTCGCCGCCGAACTGGCCGAGTTCGACGCCCGCTACACCCAGGACGGCGACGGGGTGCACGGTGCCCGCGCCATGGCCGCGGCACTCTCGCTCGCCCTCAGCGGTGAACCCGTGGACGCGTGCGTGGCCGCCGCGCTCGCCGAGCTTCCCGAGTCCACCGAGATCGGGCGCAACGCCCGGCACGCCCTGAAGCTGGCCCGTGACAGCGACGGGGCCTTCCCGGTGGTCCCGCAGCTGGAGCACCAGATCGTCGACCACGTCTACAGCTACGGCATCGCGGCCGCGGAGACGGTCCCGGTCGCACTCGCCCTGGCCACGGCCGCGCGCGGCCGGATCGCCGAGGCCGTGCCGGCCGCGGCCTGCCTGTCGAGGGTCGCCGACTCCGCCCCGGCCCTCGCGGGCGCGCTCACCGGGGCGCTCGGCGGCGGGCAGACGGTGCCGCCCGCCTGGCGGGACGCCTGCCGCACCCTCTCCGGCTGCGCGCTGCCCCGGCTCACCGGAACCGACCTCGTACACCTCGCCGAACTGCTGGAGACGACAGAACTGACCAGCCCAGGTGGATAATTCGGACATGACGCCCATTTCTGACGAGACGGTCCCTCTGGACGAACGCATCACCGGCGCCCTGGTCGGCGCCGCCGTCGGCGACGCCCTCGGCGGGCCCGTCGAGGGCTACTCCCCCGAGCAGATCACCGAACGGCATGGCGGCCGTGTGCACGGGATCGTCGGGCCCTGGCACGGCGACGACTGGCGCACGGCCCGCCCCGTCGCCCCGTACCACAAGGGCGACGGCCACATCACCGACGACACACTCATGACCCATGCGCTGGTACGGGTGTACGCGGCCGTCCGCGACCACCTCGACGCGTACGCGGTCGCCCGGCACCTGGTGCCCGACCTGATGACGAATCCGCGCTGGATCCCGGAGCTGGAGTCGGAGGCGATCCCCCTCCAGCGGATCTTCCTCGCGGAGAAGTGGCTGGTGGCCCGGCTGCACTACGGCCATGCCGACCCCCGCGAGGCAGGCGTCGGCAACATCGTCAACTGCGGTGCCGCGATGTACATGGCGCCGGTCGGCCTGGTCAACGCGGCCAATCCGGCGGGCGCGTACGCCGAGGCACTGGACGTGGCGGGGGCGCACCAGTCGTCGTACGGCAGGGAGGCCGCCGGTGTTTTCGCGGCGGCCGTGGCCGCGGCCTGCGAGCCGGGCGCGACCCCCGACTCGGTCGTCGCCGCATGCCTGTCCCTCGCGAAGGACGGGACACGCGCCGCCATCGAGACGGTCTGCGACGCGGCCTCCCGCTACTCGGACTTCGAATCGGCACTGCGGCCGCTGCGGGAGGCGGTGGCACCGTACGACACGGTCGGCCCCGACTACCGCGCGCCGTCCCTCGGTGCCCGCCGCCCCTCGCGGCTGCACACGATCGAGGAACTCCCGGTGGCGCTGGGCATGATGGTCGTGGCCCGCGGCGACTACCGCCACGCGGTGCTCGGCGCGGTGAACTACGGCCGGGACTGCGACTCCACCGCGACGATGGCGGGGGCGATCACGGGCGCCCTGGGCTCGGAGGTCCCCGAGTACTGGGCGAAGGCGGTGGCGGAGGCGAGCCGTCTGGACCTGCACGCCCCGGCACTGACCCTCACCGAGGTCACCCGCGAGATCTTCGCCCGCGACGTGAGCCGCCGCCGGGCCCACGAGGCGGCGTTCACCGGGATCGGAGGCTGAGGTGCTCCGACTCACCTGGGTCCAGCCGGAGGACCTCCTCGGACATGAACTGCGCCAGGCGGAGGAGGACGGCCGGGAACCGTCGGCCGTCGCGGCGCGGTGGGCGGCGGCACACGGCCCACTGGCCCCGCGGCGGGCAGGCGCGTCACCGGAACCGGCGTCGCCGTACCTGCGGCTGCTCGCCAACGACCTGCTGGACGAACTCGCGGATCTGCCGAGCGGGCTGGCGGAGCACGAGCCGACGGACCTGGCACGGATCAAGGCGCTGTGCCCGGCGTGGCCCCGCCCCCGGACCGCGGACGCGCGTGCCGCCGGACCGGCTTCGGAGGCTCGCCTGGAAGCCGCCTGGCTGGGCCGGGCCGCCGGCTGCCTCCTCGGCAAACCCGTGGAGAAACTGCCCCTGGACGGTATCCGTCAACTGGCCCGAGCCACCGGCAACTGGCCCCTGTCCACATGGTTCACGGCTCACGGAGTCCCCGAGGACCTGCTCGCCGCACACCCCTGGAACCGCCGCTCCGCCACCACCTCCCTCGCCGAGAACATCGACGGGATGCCCGAGGACGACGACCTCAACTACCCCCTGCTCAACCTGCTGTTGCTCGCTCGCCACGGCAGGGCCTTCACCACCGCCGACGTGGCCCGGCTCTGGCTCGACGAGATCCCCGCCGGCCGGACCTTCACCGCCGAACGCGTCGCCTACCGCAACCTCCTCTCCGGCATCGAACCCCCGTACACGGCCCGCCACCGCAACCCGTTCCGCGAGTGGATCGGCGCCCTCATCCGCGCCGACGTGCACGGCTGGACGAACCCCGGCGATCCGGCGGCCGCAGCCGAACAGGCCCATCGGGACGCCACCCTCACGCACACCGCGAACGGCGTCTACGCCGCCATGTTCACCGCGGCCACCATCGCCGAGGCGGCCACCGGCGCCCACGACGTGCACCACTGCCTGACCACCGGTCTCACCGTCGTCCCGCCCGCCTCGCGTCTGGCCCGGGCCGTCCGCCACGCGATCCGCCTGGCCGGCTCGACCCGGGACTTCGAGGCCGTCGTCGACGAACTCCACGCCGTCCACGGCACGTACCACTGGGTGCACGCCGTCCCCAACACCGCCCTGATCGTCGCCGCGCTCACCCACGCCGACGGCGACTTCACCGGCTCCGTCTGCGGGGCCGTGTCCGGGGGCTGGGACACCGACTCGAACGGTGCGACGGCGGGCAGCGTCGCGGGCCTGCTCGCCGGACACCCGAGGCGGCTCCCCGGCCGCTGGACGACCCCCCTCAAGAACCGGCTGGCCACATCCGTCGGCGACTTCAACGGCATCGGTTTCGACGCCCTGGCCCACCTCACGCACCGGGAAACCCACCGCTCATGACCGCACCCCTCACCGGCCTGCGCGTGCTCGATCTCGCCACGCTCTTCGCCGGTCCCCTCGCCGCCACCCTGCTCGGCGACTTCGGCGCCGAGGTCATCAAGGTCGAGCACCCGGCCAAACCGGACCCCTCCCGCGGCCACGGCCCGTCGAAGAACGGGACGGGTCTGTGGTGGAAGCTGCTCGGCCGCAACAAGCGCACGATGACACTCGACCTCTCCAAGCCCGGCGGCCGCACGACGCTGCTGCGGCTCGCCGGCACCGCCGACGTGATCGTCGAGAACTTCCGCCCCGGCACCCTGGAGAAATGGGACCTGGGCTGGGACGAGCTGTCGGCGGCGAACCCCCGACTGGTCCTGGCCCGGGTGACCGCCTTCGGCCAGTTCGGACCGTACGCGCGCCGCCCCGGCTTCGGCACGCTCGCGGAGGCGATGAGCGGGTTCGCGGCCATCACCGGGGAGCCGGACGGGCCTCCGACGCTCCCGCCGTTCGGGCTCGCCGACTCGATCGCGGGGCTGGCGACCGCGTACGCGGTGATGACGGCCCTCGCGGCCCGGGACCGCACGGGCACGGGCCAGGTGGTCGACATGGCGATCATCGAGCCGATCCTCACGGTCCTCGGGCCGCAGCCCATCTGGTACGACCAGCTCGGTCACGTCCAGCGGCGCACCGGCAACCGGTCCCAGAACAACGCCCCGCGCAACACCTACCGCACGGCGGACGGCGGCTGGGTCGCCGTCTCCACCTCCGCGCAGTCCGTCGCCGAGCGGGTGATGCGCCTGGTCGGCCGCCCGGAGCTGGTCGAGGAGCCGTGGTTCGCGACGGGCGCGGAGCGGGCCCGGCACGCGGACGTGCTCGACGAGGCGGTCGGCGAGTGGATCGCCCGCCGTCCGCGTGCGGAGGTCCTGAAGGCGTTCGAGGCGGCGGAGGCTGCGGTCGCACCGGTGCAGGACGTCCAGGACGTGATGACCGACCCCCAGTACGCGGCACTGGACACGATCACCACGATCCCCGACGACCCGGAACTGGGCCGGCTGCGGATGCAGAACGTCCTCTTCCGGCTGTCCGCGACGCCTGGCGCGATTCGCTGGGCGGGCCGTCCGCACGGCGCGGACACCAGGGCGGTCCTGACCGAACTGGGCCTTTCGGACCAGGAGATCGCCGCCCTGCAGACGGAGGGCGCCCTATGACGGGAAACCTGGCCTTCCCCCCTCTGACCTGGCTCTACGCTCCCGGCGACCGTCCGGAGGTGGTCGGCAAGGCGCTGGTGTCCGGGGCGGACGTGGTGCTGATCGACCTGGAGGACGCGGTCGCCCCGGACCGCAAGGGATACGCGCGTGCGGCGACCGCGGAACGGCTGGTCGAGCGCCCGCCGGTGCCGGTCCATGTACGGGTGAACGCGCTGGACAGTCCCTGGGCGGAGGCGGACCTCGCGGCGCTGACAACGTTGCCCGGCCTGGCCGGTCTGCGCCTGCCCAAGGTCACCTCGCCGTCGGAAGTCGTCCGGGTGGCGGAGGGCGCCGCCCCCGCGGAGGGCGGGGCGATCGCTCTCTACGCCCTCCTGGAGACGGCTCTGGGTGTGGAGCGGGCGTTCGCGATCGCGGCGGCCCATCCGGCCGTGCGGGGCATCGCGCTGGGTGAGGCCGATCTCCGGGCGGATCTCGGGGTATGGGAGGACGCGGGACTGGACTGGTCACGGGCGCGCGTGGTGGTGGCCGCACGCGCGGCGGCACTGCCTCCGCCGTCCCAGTCGGTCTATCCGGACACACGGGACCTCGAGGGCCTGGCGGCGTCCTGCGCCCACGGCCGCGCGCTGGGCTTCCTGGGTCGCGCGGCGATCCACCCGCGCCAGCTTCCGGTCATCGAACGCGCCTACGCACCCACCGCGGGGGAGATCTCCCGTGCCGAGGAGATCCTGAAGGCGGCGGCCAGGGAGCCGGGGGCCCAGGCGCTCCCGGACGGCCGCTTCATCGACACGGCGGTGGTCCGAGAGGCGCAGCGGACGCTGTCGCTGGCCCGCCGAAGACGCTGAGGACCCGGAGCGTCCTGAACACGCCGGGGGCGCCGTATCGTGCGATACGGCGCCCCCGGCGATGTACGGACGCGCTCAGGCCTACTTCGCCGACCCCGCTTCGTCCTTCGACGGCTTCGACGCCTCGGAAGCCTCGGTCGTCCCGGAGTCGTCGGCCTGCTCGGAAACCCCGGCGGTCCCGGAGTCCTCGGCGGCCGCAGACTTGTCGGCCGCCTCCGGGTCCTCGGTGGTCCGTGCCGCCTCCGTCTCCGTGGCGGCGGGCTCTGCGTCCTCCGGCTCGGACCCGGCCTTCTTCTCCGGCTCCCCTTCGGCGGAGTCCTCGTCGCTCGCGGGGGCACCGCCGTCGGTGGTCACGCCCGCCTCCACGACTTCCTCCCGGCCGGGCCGCAGCCGCGCCGACACCACGATGTAGGCCACGGCGAGCAGGAACACGAGCATCGCGGTCCAGTCGTTCAGCCGCAGGCCGAGGAAGTGGTGCGCGTCGTCGACCCGCATGTACTCGATCCAGCCGCGGCCCACGCAGTAGGCGGCCACGTACAGTGCGAACGCCCGCCCGTGGCCCAGCTTGAAGCGGCGGTCGGCCCAGATCACCAGGAGTCCGACCCCGATGCACCACAGCGACTCGTACAGGAACGTCGGGTGGTAGTAGCCCGGCACCCGGCCGTCCGTCGACGAGGTGATGTGCAGCGCCCAGGGCAGATCCGTCGGCCGTCCGTACAGCTCCTGGTTGAACCAGTTGCCCCAGCGGCCGATCGCCTGCGCGAAGGCGATGCCGGGCGCGACGGCGTCCGCGTAGGCGGGCAGCGGGATGCCCCGGCGCCGGCAGCCGATCCAGGCGCCGAGCGCCCCGAGCGCGATGGCTCCCCAGATGCCGAGTCCGCCCTGCCAGACCTTGAACGCGTCCACCCAGTTACGGCCGTCGCTGAAGTACAGCTCGTAGTCCGTGATCACGTGGTAGAGCCGGCCGCCCACGAGTCCGAAGGGCACAGCCCAGACCGCGATGTCGGCCACCGTGCCGGACCGGCCGCCACGGGCGATCCAGCGCCTGTTGCCGAGCCACACGGCTACGAAGACTCCGATGATGATGCAGAAGGCGTAGCCGCGCAGCGGAATGGGGCCGAGGTGCAGCACTCCGCGCGAGGGGCTGGGAATGTAGGCAAGTTCCATGGCAGGAACGACGCTACCTTGCCGGACACGCAGCGTGGCAACCCACCGGGCTACGGGTCCATAACGTAGCCCGCCCCCGGGCGCCATGGCACCGGGGGCGGTCACTGGACCACAGGCGCCTCAGGACTTGTTCTCTGCTTCCACCAACTGCTTCAGCTTGGCCGGTGTCATCGTCCGGTCCGCGTAGATGTCCTTCCCGCCGAGGAGGACGGTCGGCGTACCGCTGAAGCCGCCGCTCTGGAATGCGGCGTTCGACTTGGCCACCCAGCTGTCGTGCGTACCGTCCTTGGCGCACTTCTCGAACGCGGGGGTCCTCAGCCCCGGGACCTTGTCCGCCAGCTCGAGGAGCTTGCCGTTGTCCGCGTATGTGTCCTGCGTCTCCTTGGGCTGGTTCTGGTACAGCACGTCGTGGTAGTCCCAGAACTTCCCGGCGTCCTGCGCACAGGCCGCCGCGTTGGCCGCGCGGAGCGAGCCGCTGCCGCCCAGATTCCCGTCGATGAGGGTGACGAGGTGGTATTCGATCTTCAGGCGGCCGGCGTCGACCAACTCGTGGATGGTCGGGCGATAGGCGGTCTCGAAGGCCTGGCAGGCCGGGCAGCGGAAGTCCTCCCAGACCGTGAGGGTCGACTTGGCGGTGTCCTGGCCGACCGGGATCGCCAGGCCGTCCTTGCCCGTCGCCCCCGAGGGTGCGGTGGCGGGGCCCGAGGCGCCGCTCTTGCCGCTCTTGCCGGCGTTCGCCGCGAGGACGCCCACCACTGTCGCCAGGGCCAGGACACAGACGATCGAGGCGCCCACGATCAGCGTCCGGCGGCGCTTCTCCGCAGTCCTGCGCTTCTCTCGCTCGACCACCAGCCGCTCACGGGCTGTGCGCTTTCCATCACGGTTCTTCTCGCTCACATGTGGCAGAACGAACCGGGGAGGCGCAGCGCGCCTCCCCGGTCCCAGGTCCACCCGTTCGGGTGAGCGATTTTTTTCGTCATGGGGGACTTTCGCCCACATGAGTAATACCGCGAGGTGTCAGGCGTTGCCGCGCACGCCCTCGGCCAGCTCGCCCGCCAGGGTCCGCACGGCCTCGAGGGCGGCGGCCTCGTCCTCCGCGTCCAGCATGCGCTTGACGAACGCCGAACCGACGATCACTCCGTCGGCGAAGCCGGCCACCTCAGCGGCCTGCACGGCGTTGGAGACGCCGAGGCCGACGCAGACGGGCAGATCGGTGGTGGCCCGGGTGCGGCGGACCAGATCCTGGGCCTGCGCGCCGACCGTCTCACGGGTGCCGGTGACTCCCATCAGCGAGGCCGCGTAGACGAAGCCGGAGCCCGCCGCCGTGATCTCGGCGAGCCTCGCGTCCTTGCTGCTGGGCGCCACGACGAAGACCGTGGCGAGCCCGTGCTTCTCAGCGTGTTCCCGCCACAGGGCCGACTCCTGCACGGGCAGGTCGGGCAGGATGCAGCCCGCCCCGCCCGCCTCGGCCAGTTCGGCGGTGAAGCGTTCCACGCCGTAGCGGTCGATCGGGTTCCAGTACGTCATCACGAGCACCGGCTTCCCGGTCGCCTCGTACGCCTCGCGGACCGTGCGCATCACGTCGGCGATCTTGACGCCGCCGCGCAGGGCGATGTCGTCGGCGGTCTGGATGACCGGACCGTCGAGGACCGGGTCGCTGTGCGGCAGTCCCACCTCGACAACGTCGGCGCCGCCGTCCAGGACCGCCTTGACGGCCGCGATGCCGCCGTCGACGGTCGGGAAGCCGGCCGGCAGATAGGCGATGAGCGCGGAGCGCCCCTCGGCCCTGGCCGCGGCGAGGGTGTCGGACAGCAGTCGGATGTTCCCGCTCACTTGGCGTCCCCCTCGATCTCGGCGGCGTCGCTGTCGGTGTCCGCGGCGACGGCCGCGTCGGTGTCGTACAGGCCGAAGTAGCGGGCGGCCGTGTCCATGTCCTTGTCGCCGCGCCCGGACAGATTGACGACGATCAGCCCGTCCCTGCCCAGCTCCCTGCCCACTTCCAGGGCACCGGCGAGCGCATGGGCGCTCTCGATGGCCGGGATGATGCCCTCGGTCCGGGACAGCAGGCGCAGGGCCTGCATGGCCGCGTCGTCGGTGACGGCCCGGTACTCGCCGCGGCCGCTGTCCTTCAGGTACGCGTGCTCGGGTCCGATGCCCGGGTAGTCGAGGCCCGCGGAGATCGAGTACGGCTCGGTGATCTGGCCTTCGTCGTCCTGAAGGACGTAGGAGCGGGAGCCGTGCAGGATTCCGGGCTCGCCCGCGGTGAGCGTGGCCGCGTGCTCGCCGCTCTCGATGCCGTGGCCGGCGGGCTCGCAGCCGATGAGGCGGACGGAGGTGTCCGGGATGAAGGCGTGGAACAGCCCGATCGCGTTGGAGCCGCCGCCCACACAGGCGATGGCAGCGTCGGGCAGTCGCCCGGCACGCTCGAGGAGCTGCCGCCGCGCCTCCACACCGATCACACGGTGGAAGTCCCGCACCATGGCCGGGAAGGGGTGGGGGCCCGCCACGGTCCCGAACAGGTAGTGCGTGTGGTCCACGTTGGCGACCCAGTCGCGGAACGCCTCGTTGATGGCGTCCTTGAGGGTGCGCGAGCCGGACTTCACGGCGATGACCTCGGCGCCGAGCATCCGCATGCGGGCGACGTTGAGGGCCTGCCGCTGGGTGTCGATCTCGCCCATGTAGACGGTGCAGTCGAGCCCGAAGAGCGCACAGGCGGTGGCGGTGGCGACACCGTGCTGGCCGGCGCCGGTCTCCGCGATGACCCTCGTCTTGCCCATCCGCTTGGTGAGCAGGGCCTGACCGAGAACGTTGTTGATCTTGTGGGAGCCGGTGTGGTTGAGGTCCTCGCGCTTGAGGAACACCCGGGCTCCACCGGCGTGTTCGGCGAACCGCGGCACCTCGGTGAGGGCGCTGGGCCGGCCGGTGTAGTCGACGAGCAGGGCGTCGAGCTCGCGGGCGAACTCGGGGTCCGCCTTCGCCTTGTCGTACTCGACGGCGACCTCGTCCACGGCGGCGACGAGGGCCTCCGGGATGAACTTGCCGCCGAAGGCGCCGAAGTACCCCTCGGCGCTGGGGACCTGACCTTCGGGGTCGGGAATGAAGAACTCGCTGGGCATGCGCTTACCTCACAGGGGCAGAGCCCCGGTCGAGTGAGTTTCCGGGTGACGTCGGAAGCGTGCGCGCGCTGTCCATGGAGCCGTCTCCCCACGGCGCGAAACCGCCGTGGGCACATGGCCGCACCGCGAGGGCGACCGAGAACGGCAAAGTGGGTGTCGGACTCACCGCGGCCGCAGTGGGCGGACGACGGCAAGGCACCCCGGCCGACGGGCGAGGCCCGTTCAGCTCATCGCGGGTGACCGGCGCGCACGGGGCGACGCCATCGCATCCCGTTCACCTGACCCGGCTCGTCACCGATGACATACCGCACCCGTCGCCCGTGCACCCGCCGCGCGGGGGCCCGGCAGCCACGCGGCCGGCACCCACGGGCGAGACGGGCATACGGGTCCCTGGTCGCCACGGTCATCGGAAGCATCATCGACGCCAACCCTACCGGGGCACGGCCGCCCGCGTGACCGCCGGGTCCCGGCAGCCACTGGACCGATCCCGGCGTCACGTCAGTCCCGTCCGTGCCGCAGCGCCGGGTGGGCGCCCGCCGCCACCAGGTCGGCGACCGCCGTCTTCGGGTCGCGTCCGGTCACCAGGGACTCGCCGACGAGCACCGCGTCGGCACCCTCGTTGGCATACGCGATCAGGTCGTGCGGACCGCGGACCCCGGACTCGGCGACCTTGACAATGGTCTCGGGGATCTCGGGGGCCACCCGCTCGAACGTGGAGCGGTCGACCTCCAGGGTCTTGAGGTTGCGCGCGTTGACGCCGATCACCTTCGCGCCGGCGTCCACCGCACGGTCGACCTCGTCCTCGTCGTGCACCTCGACGAGCGCCGTGAGCCCGATGGACTCGGCGCGCTCGATCAGGGACTCGAGGGCGGGCTGGTCCAGGGCGGCGACGATCAGCAGCGCGAGGTCGGCGCCGTACGCCCGGGCCTCCCAGAGCTGGTACGAGGTGACGATGAAGTCCTTGCGCAGCACCGGAATGTCCACCCGGGCCCGCACGGCCTCCAGATCGGCCAGCGAGCCGCCGAAACGGCGCTGCTCGGTCAGGACGGAGATGACGGACGCACCGCCCGCCTCGTAGTCCGCGGCGAGCCCCGCCGGGTCGGCGATCGCGGCGAGGGCGCCCTTGGACGGGCTGGAGCGCTTGACCTCGCAGATCACCTTGACGCCTTCGCCCCGCAGGGCGGCGAGGCCGTCCTTGGCCGCGGGAGCCTTGGCCGCGCGCTCCTTGAGCTCGTCGAGGCTGACGCGTGCCTGCCGCTCCGCGAGGTCGGCACGGACTCCGTCGATGATCTCGTCGAGCACACTCACGCGAGCGGCCCCCTTCCTGACGGTTGATGTTTCAAGAGGCTCACTGGGGGTTGAGCCTTGGTCCACCGGACCGCCTCGGCGGGCGAAAACCGATGGTCACTGTGATGGTATCCGGAGGAAGGCGTAGGCCTCGCATCCGGTTGACGGCGGTCCCACTACCTGGACATTCGCCGGCTGATCAAGGGTGCAGCCAGCCTCCGAACGGCAAGTTCCGGACAACCGTGAAGACCAGCAGCAGGGCGCCCAGGCTCCACAGGTGCACGGGCCGCAGTTCGATGCGCAGCGGCCGTCCCCGCGCCGCGCGCACCGCCCAGAGGACCCAGACCACGGCGAAGAGGAGATAGCCGGCGACGGCCGGGGCGTTGTCCTGAAGTGCCGTCAGAAAGTCACCGTGGACGAAGGCGTGAGCACTGCGCAGTCCGCCGCAGCCGGGGCAGTACACGCCGGTGTAGCGCAGCAGCGGGCAGACCGGATAGTGCCCGGGCTGGTTCGGATCGACCGCCCCGACGTACGCGAAGGCCCCGAGGACGCCCGCGAGCACTCCGGCGGGAACGGCGGTCCGTCGCAATACGGCGGCGGCTCCGGTGTCCGGACGGGCGGGTGTCACGCTGGGGGATTCGGCGTTCACCCCACGCATTGTGCCGGTCCTCCGGTGGAGGCGCCCATCGGGCCCGGAAATGCGGGAGGCGGCCTCCGCGCTCATGGACGCGGTGCCGCCTCTCGTGAGCGGTCCGGGAGCTCAGCTCTCCGTGGCGCGCGCGGGCTGGTGCGCCGACTGGGCCTGGTGCTTCGGCTGGCCGAGGCCCATCTGGCGCATGAGGCCGCCGACGATGCCGCCGAGAGCGATGATCACCATGCCCGCCCAGAAGCCGATGGGCTGGGCCATCACGGTGAAGGCGCCCGCGACGCAGAAACCGACGAAGGCGATGATGACACCGGTCCAGGCGGCCGGGGTGTGACCGTGACTGCTGCCCGCCATGACTTGCTCCTCGTTTGCTGTATGTACATGTGTGAGCCGGACGCTCGGCGCCATTCTCCCGTACCCGCACGTATGAGGTGCGCTCGGGGTGGGGCCCGCACCGGGCACTCGGCATCCGGCACGCTTCTCCCCCGCCGGCCGGGGGGGCGGGCCGGCGGTCAGGCGCCTGTCGGGTCCTCGCCCCGGTCGAGGGCCTTCCACAGGTCCTCGGGGCGGTCCGGGTCGACGGGCCTCTCCTTGCGCGGACGAGGGGTGCCGTCGCGCTCGTAGCGGCCCGACATCGCGGGCCAGAGCCGCCCGTAGCGCAGCGCGAGCAGTCCGGCGACGAGGATCAGCGCGCCGCCGGCAACGGCCACGTAGGGCCAGGCGGTGTACGTGAGCCCGGTGGCGGTCGCGGCGGTGTCGCCGGCCGCCTGCGCGGCCTTCTCGTCGAGCGCCGAACTGTCCGTGGCGCCGAGCAGCGCCGCGGCGACGGTGCCCGCTCCGGAGAGCGCGAGGAGCCCGGCGACGAGCAGGCGCCCGCCCTTGCGAACCGCGAAGACGGCGACGAGTGCGGCGAGGCCCACTATGGCGAGGGCCGCGGGGACGCCGGTGACGTCGCTGCCCGTGACCTTCAGCGGGAAGTCGCCGCCGGCCACCGCCACGGTCCCCGCCGACCAGCGCTGGCGGGAGGCGAGCAGCGCCACGGCCGCGCCGAGCGCCCCGCACAGCAGGGCCAGAGCGAGGCTGCGGCGGCCGGACCGGTCGGGTGCGGCGGCCTCGTATCGAGGATGAGGTACGGCTGTCACACAACTACTATCACCCGAGCCGCCGGCCGGCCGTCACCCGGGTCGCGTCAAACCATGATCACGCAACTGTCGCGCCATGGCATTCCCGCGAACGTCACATGGAATTCCCAGGAACGGCGAAGGCGCCCCGCCCGGCTGCTCACTGCGGAAGGGCACGGCGGCCTTCACCGGCCGAACGTCACAGTGACACCAGCCTGTTGGCCGTGTGCACCGCGCGAAGCACGGCGGCCGCCTTGTTGCGGCACTCATCGTCCTCCGCGGCCGGGTCGGAGTCGGCGACGATGCCGGCTCCGGCCTGCACGTACGCCGTGCCGTCCCGCAGCAGTGCCGTACGGATGGCGATGGCGGTGTCGGAGTCGCCCGCGAAGTCCAGGTAGCCGACGCACCCGCCGTACAGGCCGCGCCGGGACGGCTCCAGTTCGTCGATGATCTGCATCGCGCGCGGCTTGGGCGCGCCGGAGAGCGTGCCCGCCGGGAAGCAGGCCGTCAGCACGTCGAAGGCGGTGCGGTCCGCGGAGACCCGGCCGGTCACGGTCGAGACGATGTGCATCACGTGCGAGTACCGCTCGATGGACATGAAGTCGAGGACCTCCACCGAGCCGGGCTCGCAGACCCGCCCGAGGTCGTTGCGGCCCAGATCCACGAGCATGAGGTGCTCGGCGCGTTCCTTGGGGTCGGCCAGCAGTTCCTCGGCGAGGGCCTGGTCCTCCTGCGGGGTGGCGCCGCGGGGCCGGGTGCCCGCGATGGGGTGGACCATGGCCCGGCCGTCCTCGACCTTGACGAGTGCTTCCGGGCTGGAGCCCACGACGTCGAATCCGTCGAAGCGGAACAGGTACATGTACGGGGACGGATTGGTGGCCCGCAGCACCCGGTACACATCCAGCGCGCTCGCCGTGCACGGCGTCTCGAAGCGCTGCGACGGGACGACCTGGAAGGCCTCGCCCGCGCGGATGCGCTCCTTGACGTCCTCGACGGCCTCCTGAAAGTCCTTGCCGCCCCACAGGGCCGTGTACTCGGGCAGTTCCGACGGCGGAAGGACCGCGGGCGGCTGGGCGACCGCACGGGAGAGGTCGGCCTCCATCGCGTCGAGGCGTGCCACCGCGTCCGCGTAAGCCTCGTCGACGCCCGTCTCGAGGTCGTTGTGGTTGATCGCGTTGGCGATCAGCAGGACCGAGCCCTCCCAGTGGTCCATGACCGCGAGGTCGCTGGTGAGGAGCATGGTCAGCTCCGGAAGCCGGAGGTCGTCCCGCTCCCCGGGGCCGATCTTCTCCAGGCGGCGCACGATGTCGTAGCCCAGATAGCCGACCATGCCGCCGGTGAAGGGCGGCAGGCCCAGGTCCTCGGCGAGGTCGCGGGGCGTGTGCAGGGTCTCGACGGTGGCGCGCAGGGCGGCGAGCGGATCGCCCTGGGCGGGGACGCCGACCGGCGGAGTGCCGAGCCAGTGGGCCTGGCCGTCGCGCTCGGTCAGCGTCGCCGCCGAGCGCACGCCCACGAAGGAGTAGCGGGACCAGGAGCGGCCGTTCTCGGCGGACTCCAGCAGGAAGGTGCCCGGGCGCTCCGCGGCGAGTTTGCGGTAGAGGGCGACCGGGGTGTCGCCGTCGGCGAGGAGCTTGCGCGTGACCGGGATGACGCGGCGGTCGGTGGCCAGCTTGCGGAACGTCTCGAGGTCCATGGCGGCCGACCCTACTGATCCGCGGACGGCACGCGGCGGGCGGCGTCCGCGAGCAGCACGTCGGCCTCGAAGCAGGTGCGGTCGCCGGTGTGGCAGGCGGCGCCCACCTGGTCGACCTTGACCAGCAGGGTGTCGGCGTCGCAGTCCAGGGCGACCGACTTGACGTGCTGGACGTGGCCGGACGTGTCGCCCTTGACCCAGTACTCCTGCCTGCTGCGCGACCAGTACGTGCAGCGCCCCGTGGTCAGGGTGCGGTGCAGCGCCTCGTCGTCCATCCAGCCGAGCATCAGCACCTCCCCCGTGTCGTACTGCTGGGCGATCGCGGGGAGCAGCCCGTCGGCGCTGCGCTTGAGGCGCGCGGAGATGGCGGGGTCCAGGCCGCTGGGCCTGTTGGGGTCAGACGTGCCGGTCATGCGGACCATTGTGCCGCGCCGCACCGGCGGGCCGGGCCACCGTCCGGTGGGCGGACCCTTCCCCGGGTCGTACGCTGACTGCATGTCGACCCATGCCAAGCGTGAACGACTTCTCCTCGCCGACCTGTTGGAGGCGACGGGCCCGGACGCCCCGACCCTCTGCGAAGGCTGGGACGCCCGTGACCTCGCCGCGCACGTCGTGGTGCGCGAGCGCCGCCCGGACGCCGCCGGGGGCATCCTGATCAAGCAACTCGCGCCGCGCCTGGAGAAGGTGATGGAGGAGTTCGCATCGAAGCCGTACGAGGAGCTGATCCAGCTCATCCGTACCGGGCCGCCGCGCTTCTCGCCCTTCTCGCTGAAGCAGATCGACGAGATGTCGAACACGGTCGAGTTCTACGTCCACACCGAGGACGTCCGCAGGGCGCAGCCCGACTGGACGCCGCGCGAGCTGGACCCGGTCTTCCAGGACGCGCTGTGGTCGCGGCTGGAGCGGACGGCCCGGCTGACCGGCCGGGGCGCGCCCACGGGTCTTGTACTGCGCCGCCCCGACGGGCAGACGGCTGTCGCGCACCGGGGCACGCCGGTCGTGACGGTCACCGGGGAGCCCTCGGAGCTGCTGATGTTCGCCATGGGACGGCAGCGGGTGGCGGACGTGGAGCTGGAGGGCGACAAGGACGCGATCGCCCAGGTGCAGGAAGCGAAGGAGCTGGGGATCTGAGAGCTGCTCCAGGCGCGCGCCGGGAGCGCGCGCCTGGAACACGCTCCCGGTCGCCGCGTTCGGCACCGTTGACGGCGGGCCGGGCGGTCAGCGAGGGAGTTCGGCGCGGCGCACGGGGCCCGAGCAGAGCGCCAGGATGCCGCTCACGGCGCAGATGACGGCACAGCCCGCGAAGACGGGACCGGTCCCCCATCGCTCCACGGCGACGCCGACCAGCGGGAAGGTGAGCGGTGCGACACCGAAGCTGACGAGGGTGGAGACGGCGGTCACCCGGCCGGCGTAGGCGGGGCCGGCCGCGGCCTGCACCAGCGCTCCGCTCAGTGCCCCGCCCAGCCCGGACAGCATCCCGATCAGCAGAGCGACACCGGCCGCGGCGGCCACGGCCGGCACCTGGGCGAGTGCGCCGATGGCCACCGCACCCGCGACTTCGGCCACCGCCAGGACCAGTCCCGCGCGGGGCAGCCGTCCGCGGAAGGTGAGCAGCAGTGACACGGCCCCCGCTCCGATACCGAACCCGGCGAGCACCCAGCCCATGCCGGACGAGCCCCAGCCGCGCTGCTGCGCCAGCAGGGTCAGCCCGAGGTTCATCGGACCCACGAAGCCGAGGTCGCTGAGGGCGATGACCGGGACCAGCGCGCGCAGGACGGGACTCCGGCGTACCTGCCGCAGGCCGTCGTGCAACTCGGCCAGGACGCCGTGCCGCTCCTCGATACCGTCGGGCCGGAGCGCCCCGATACGGAGGGTGGCCAGCAGCGGCAGGGAAGCGGCGATCAGCAGTGCGGCGAGTCCGAAGGCGCCCGCGGTGCCACCGAGCGCGACACCGAGTCCGCCGAGCGGCCCGCCGAGGACGGTGGCGAGCCGCACGGCGAGGCCCCGCATGCCCTGGACCCGGGCGAGCTGAGCCGGCGCGGCGATCCGGGCGGGCAGGGCGCCCGCGGCGGGCAGGAAGACCGCGTCGACGACGCCGAAGAGGACCGCCACCGCGCCCAGCGTCCACAGTCCGGGGCTGGTCGCGAGGAGCAGCGCCGCGGCGGCGATGACGAGGGCGCAGCGCACCGCGCTGCTGCCGACGACCACCCGGCGCGGTCCGTACCGGTCGGCCACCACTCCCCCGCCGAGCATCAGCAGCGCCCGCGGCATGGCACTGGCGGCCGTCACGAGCCCCGCCTCGGCGGGCGTCCCGGCCCGTACGGCGGCCCAGGACAGGGCGATGTAGTAGACGCTGTCGCCCATCGCGGCCGAGGTGTACGCGCCCAGCCAGCGCAGCACGTTCGGATCGCGGTGGGCGGGCCGGTCCACGGCGGAGGCCGGGCGTACGGCGGTGACGGTCATCGACGGGTCCCCCAGGGCGCGGGTCGTGGCACGGGCGCGGAGCAAGGGCGGATCAGATGCGGAACGGGAAGACGTTCGCGTGCAGGGCGACGGTCTCGCGGCCCTCGGTGTCCCCGGCCGCGTCGGCGGCCCGGCCGCGCTCCTCGTACCGGCGCAGGAGAGCCTGGAGTTCCTTGACCAGGGCGAGCAGTTCGCCGGGGGTCAGCCGGAGCACGGACTCCGTGGACTCGGCGGCGCGGTTCCACTCGGGGCCCCAGTACTCCCGCTCGTCCAGGTACCGCCGGTACATCTCGGCGCGCTGCTCGAAGAACAGCCGGCTCGCCGCCGTGTGCGCGGCCGCCTTCTCGGGGGCGTCGCGGAAGTCCTCGTGCCGGATGCTCACACCGTCGGAGGCGGGCTCCCACCAGCGCTCCCGGCTGTCGGTGCTGCGCGGTTCGGCCTCCTCGATGAGCCCGTAGTCGGCGAGCTTGCGCAGGTGGTAGCTGACCAGTGAGACCGCCTCGTCGACCTGCTCGGCCAACTGCGAGGCTGTCGCCGCGCGCGCGATGATCAGCCCTCGGTACAGCTTCATCCGCAGCGGATGAGCCAGTGCCTTGAGGGTGCCCAGGTCGGTGATGCGGCGGTCTCTCTCCTTGTCGCCCATGCCGCCAGGCTAGATACGAAAGAAAAATTGCGCAACGGATTTTGCGCAACTTCCCTTTCGCATCCGTCCGACCCGGTCCGGTCAGCAAGAAGCCCCGGCCGCCCGAAGGCAACCGGGGCTCGAGGCCCGGCGCATCGTCACCGCACCGGGTGTCCCGCTCCCCGCAGTGTCTCCTTCACCTCGCCGATCCGCAGGTCCCCGAAGTGGAAGACGGACGCCGCGAGCACCGCGTCCGCGCCCGCGGCGACGGCAGGCGGGAAGTCGGCCAGCTTGCCGGCGCCGCCGGACGCGATGACGGGCACGGTCACGTGCTTGCGTACGGCCGCGATCATCTCCAGGTCGTAGCCGTCCTTCGTGCCGTCCGCGTCCATCGAGTTGAGCAGGATCTCGCCCGCGCCCAACTCGGCGGCCCGATGTGCCCACTCGACCGCGTCGATGCCCGTGCCGCGGCGCCCGCCGTGGGTGGTCACCTCGAAGGCACCGGACTCCGTGCGGCGCGCGTCCACCGACAGCACCAGCACCTGCCGCCCGAACCGCTCGGCGATCTCGCGGATCAGGTCCGGGCGGGCAATCGCCGCGGTGTTGACGCCCACCTTGTCGGCGCCCGCCCGCAGCAGCCTGTCCACGTCCTCCGCCGTACGCACGCCGCCGCCGACCGTCAGCGGGATGAAGACCTGCTCGGCGGTACGCCGCACCACGTCGTACGTCGTCTCGCGGTTGCCCGAGGACGCGGTGATGTCCAGGAACGTCAGTTCGTCGGCGCCCTCGGCGTCGTACACCTTGGCCATCTCGACGGGGTCACCCGCGTCGCGCAGGTTCTGGAAGTTGACGCCCTTGACGACCCGGCCGTTGTCCACGTCCAGGCAGGGGATGACTCGGACCGCCAGGGTCATGAATCCACGGCTCCTCTTGCTGCTTCTAGCCTCTGAAGGCTTCCAGTTCCACTTCGACCAGAATGCGCGGGTCGACGAAGCCCTCCACGACCAGCAGGGTCGCGGCAGGGCGCACGGAGTCGAAGATCTCCTTGTGGGCCCGGCCCACATCGTCGACGTCCCGCAGATGGGTCAGGTACATCCGGGTCCGGAGCACCGACTCGGGACCGAGCCCGAACTCGGCGATCGCATCGAGCGCGCTGGTGAACGCCACCTTCGCCTGCTCGTAGGGATCGCCCTCCCCGTAGAGCACGCGGCCCTTGAAGGCCGTCGTACCGGCCACCAGCACGCGGTCGCCCGCCGCGACGGCCCGCGCAAAACCGAAGGTCTCCTCCCAAGGGCTTCCGCTCTGCACCCGCCGCACGGCATCCGACGTCATGACGACACAGCCTCCAAGGCCTCTTCCAGGGTGAACGCCTTCGCGTACAGGGCCTTCCCGACGATGGCCCCCTCGACACCGAGCGGGACGAGACCGGCGATCGCCCGCAGGTCGTCCAGGGACGACACGCCGCCGGAGGCCACGACCGGGCGGTCGGTGGCGGCGCAGACGTTCTTCAGCAGCTCCAGGTTCGGGCCCTGGAGCGTGCCGTCCTTGGCGATGTCGGTGACCACGTACCGCGCGCAGCCCTCCTTGTCGAGGCGCTCCAGCGTCTCGTAGAGGTCGCCGCCGTCGCGGGTCCAGCCGCGTCCGCGCAGGGTGGTGCCCCGTACGTCCAGACCGACGGCGATCCGGTCGCCGTGCCGGGCGATCACCTTGGCGACCCACTCAGGGGTCTCCAGGGCTGCCGTGCCGAGGTTCACTCGGGTGCAGCCGGTGGCCAGTGCGGCGGCCAGCGTGTCGTCGTCACGGATGCCGCCGGACAGCTCCACCTTGATGTCCATCGCCTTGGTGACCTCGGCGATGAGCGCGCGGTTGTCACCGGTGCCGAACGCGGCGTCCAGGTCGACCAGATGCAGCCACTCGGCGCCCGCCGCCTGCCAGGTGAGGGCGGCCTCCAGCGGGGAGCCGTACGAGGTCTCCGTGCCGGACTCGCCATGCACGAGCCGGACGGCCTGGCCGTCACGGACGTCGACCGCGGGGAGGAGTTCGAGCTTGGCCATGGTCTACAGGGTTCCGATCCAGTTGGTGAGCAGCTGCGCTCCGGCGTCGCCGGACTTCTCGGGGTGGAACTGCGTGGCCCACAGGGCGCCGTTCTCCACGGCCGCCACGAAGGGCTTGCCGTGCGTCGACCAGGTCACCTTGGGCGGGTGCAGCAGCGGGTTGGTGGGCTCCAGCCGCCAGTCGTGGACGGCGTAGGAGTGCACGAAGTAGAAGCGGGTGCCCGCGTCCAGGCCGGCGAACAGCTCGGAGTCGGCCGGTGCTTCGACCGTGTTCCAGCCCATGTGGGGGACGATGTCGGCCTCGAGCGGCTCGACCGAGCCGGGCCACTCGTCCAGGCCCTCGCTCTCCACGCCGTGCTCGATGCCGCGTGCGAACAGGATCTGCATGCCGACGCAGATGCCCATCACCGGACGCTCGCCGGACAGGCGGCGGTCGATGATCCAGTCGCCGCGCGCCTCCTTCAGCCCCTGCATGCAGGCGGCGAAGGCGCCGACTCCCGGCACCAGCAGGCCGTCCGCGTTCATGGCCACGTCGTAGTCACGGGTGATCACGACGTCGGCTCCAGCGCGGGCGAGGGCGCGCTCGGCGGAGCGGACGTTGCCGAAGCCGTAGTCGAAGACGACGACGCGCGGCTTCGTGCCCGTACTGCTCAATTCCACACCTCCAGCCGCATGACGCCCGCGACGAGACACAGGCCCGCGCTGATCGAGAGCAGCACGATGAGGCTCTTCGGCATCTGCTGCTTGGCGAAGGAGATGATTCCGCCGACGAGGAAGAGGCCGACGACGATCAGGACGGTGGACAGACCGTTCATGGATTTACAGCGCGCCCTTCGTGGAGGGGAGGATGCCGGCGGCGCGGGGGTCGCGCTCGCTCGCGTAGCGCAGCGCCCGCGCCAGGGCCTTGAACTGGCACTCCACGATGTGGTGCGCGTTCCGTCCGTACGGCACGTGCACGTGCAGCGCTATCTGCGCCTGGGCCACGAAGGACTCCAGGATGTGCCGGGTCATGGTGGTGTCGTACTCACCGATCATCGGGGCCATGTTCTCGGGCTCGGTGTGCACGAGGTAGGGGCGGCCGGACAGGTCGACCGTGACCTGGGCGAGCGACTCGTCCAGCGGGACCGTGCAGTTGCCGAAGCGGTAGATCCCCACCTTGTCGCCGAGCGCCTGCTTGAAGGCGGCGCCGAGCGCGAGGGCGGTGTCCTCGATCGTGTGGTGCGTGTCGATGTGCAGATCGCCGTCGGTCTTGACGGTCAGGTCGAACAGACCGTGCCGGCCGAGCTGGTCCAGCATGTGGTCGTAGAAACCGACACCCGTCGCGATGTCGGTCTTCCCGGTGCCGTCGAGGTCGATCTCGACCAGGACCGAGGTCTCCTTGGTGATGCGCTCGATTCTTCCGAGGCGCCCCTCGCGAGTCATGCGCTCTGCTCCTTCTTCAGTTCACGTACCGCGTCGAGGAACGCGTCGTTCTCCTGCGGGGTTCCGGCGGACACCCGCAGCCACCCCGGTACGCCGTTGTCCCGGACCAGGACGCCCCGGTCGAGGATCCTCCGCCAGGCTTCGTGGGCGTCGGCGAACCGTCCGAACTGCACGAAGTTCGCGTCGGACTCGGTGACCTCGAAGCCGATCGCGCGCAGTTCGGCGACCAGCCGGTCCCGCTCGGACTTCAGCTGCTCCACGTACTTCAGGAGCGTGTCGGTGTGCTCCAGCGCGGCCAGAGCGGTCGCCTGGGTGACCGCGGACAGGTGGTACGGCAGCCGTACGAGCTGGACGGCGTCCACGACCGCCGGGTGCGCGGCCAGGTAGCCGAGGCGGAGGCCGGCGGCCCCGAACGCCTTCGACATGGTCCGCGACACGACGAGATTCGGCCGACCTTCGAGCAGCGGCAGCAGCGATGCGCCGTGGCTGAACTCGATGTACGCCTCGTCCACGACGGCCATGGACGGCTTGGCCGCCTGGGCGGCCTCGTACAGGGCGAGGACCGTCGCGGCGGGCACCGCGTTGCCGGTGGGGTTGTTGGGGGTCGTGATGAAGACGACGTCCGGCCGGTTCTCGGCGATGGACTGCTCGGCGGCCGCGACGTCGATCGTGAAGTCCTCGCCCCGCGGGCCGGAGATCCAGCCGGTGCCCGTGCCGCGGGCGATCAACGCGTGCATCGAGTACGACGGCTCGAAGCCGATCGCCGTGCGGCCCGGTCCGCCGAAGGTCTGCAGCAGCTGCTGGATGACCTCGTTGGAGCCGTTGGCCGCCCAGACATTCTCGAGGCCGACCTCGTGCCCGCCGGTCTTCGTCAGGTACTCGGCGAGCCTGGTGCGCAGCTCGACCGCGTCCCGGTCCGGGTAGCGGTTGAGATCGCGGGCGGCCTCGCGCACGCGCTCCGTGATCCGTTCGACCAGCGGCTCGGGCAGCGGGTACGGGTTCTCGTTCGTGTTCAGCCGTACGGGGACGTCCAACTGGGGCGCTCCGTAAGGGGATTTGCCTCGCAGCTCGTCCCGTACGGGGAGATCGTCGATTCCGAAGCTCACTTGCTCTCAGGCACCTTCCAGCCGAACCTGGCCTTGATCGCCGCGCCGTGCGCGGGCAGGTCCTCCGCCTCCGCCAGCGTCACCACGTGGTGCGCCACATCGGCCAGCGCGTCCTTCGTGTAATCGACGATGTGGATGCCGCGCAGGAACGACTGGACGGACAGTCCCGAGGAGTGGCAGGCACAGCCGCCGGTCGGGAGCACATGGTTGGAGCCGGCCGCGTAGTCGCCCAGCGAGACCGGCGCCCAGGGGCCGACGAAGATCGCGCCCGCGTTCCGTACCCGCTCGGCGACCCGGGCGGCGTCCGCCGTCTGGATCTCCAGGTGCTCGGCACCGTAGGCGTCGACCACCCGCAGGCCCTCGTCGACTCCGTCCACGAGCACGATCGCGGACTGCTTCCCGGCGAGTGCCGGACGGATCCGGTCCTCGACGTGCCTGGTGGCCTCGACCTGCGGCGCGAGTTCCTTCTCCACCGCGTCGGCGAGCTCTGCGGAGTCGGTGACGAGGACGGCGGCGGCGAGCGGGTCGTGCTCGGCCTGGCTGATCAGGTCCGAGGCCACGTGCACCGGGTCCGCCGTCTCGTCCGCGAGGACCGCGATCTCGGTGGGTCCGGCCTCGGTGTCGATGCCGATCCTGCCGGTGAAGTAGCGCTTGGCCGCGGCCACCCAGATGTTGCCGGGGCCGGTGACCATGTCGGCGGGCGGGCAGGACTCGGTGCCGTACGCGAACATCGCGACCGCGGTCGCGCCGCCCGCCGCGTACACCTCGTCGACGCCGAGCAGGGCGCAGGCGGCGAGGATCGTGGGGTGCGGCAGTCCGCCGAACTCGGCCTGCGCCGGGGAGGCGAGGGCGATCGACTCCACGCCGGCCTCCTGCGCGGGCACCACGTTCATCACCACGGACGACGGGTACACCGAGCGTCCGCCGGGCGCGTAGAGGCCGACACGCTGCACCGGCACCCACTTCTCGGTGACCGAGCCGCCGGGTACGACATGGGTGGTGTGCGCGCTGCGGCGCTGCTCGCGGTGGACCAGGCGGGCACGGCGGATGGACTCCTCCAGGGCCGCGCGCACATCCGGGTCGAGCTGGTCGAGCGCCTTGGTGAGCGCCTCGGCCGGGACCCGTACGGACTCCAGGCGCACCCCGTCGAACTTCTCGGCGAAGTCGATCAGCGCCGCGTCGCCGCGATGATGCACGGCTTCGCAGATCGGACGCACCTTCTCCAGGGCGGCCTGAACGTCGAAGTCGGCTCGGGGCAGCAGGTCACGCAGGGCGGGACCCTCGGGGAGGGCGTCGCCGCGCAGATCGATTCGGGAGATCACAGGGCCAATTCTCTCAGACGGCCTTGCTCCGCTGGACGGCCGTATCAATGGCTGATACAGAGCGTGGGCACGCGGGCCGCTTCCGTGGCGGCCGGAGCGCGGGTGGTGACGCGGGCGGTGGGGACGGCCGGGAGCGGCGAAACGGGCACCACCCGGAACCCGCAGTCGCGCGTGTCGGACCCGCCGCCGCTGCGGCCACCCACCCGCGCCGCCCGGTCCCCGGCCCGGCCGCGGCGGCCAGGGGGCGCTGCCCGGCTCGCGGTTCCCGGGTCTCGCGGGCGGCCGGATCCGATGCCGGAGGCGGCGCCCTGGTGGCCGGATCAGGGTGACCGGTACCGAACCCGGAAGATCATCTTCACCAATAGCGTTCGGTCTGTCACACAGCGGGCATCAACGGTCGGTACGAAACCCGCGAGTAGCCGGGGAGGGAGGGAAGTGCTGTGACCGAGGGTGCCGGCATCCGCACCGGCGAGCCGCCGGAGGATCTGACCGCCGCCGAGGCCGGGATGTGGCAGGCCTTCCGCGACGGCAGCGTCTACGACCTGCGCAGCGGGGACGCCGCCGTGGACGATCCGCACGGCGACCACCCCTGGGGACCCGAGCGCAGCGTCCGGGCGCGGATCGTGGCATGGCTGCTCCTGGACGGGCCGCCCGCGCTGGCGGGCCGGGTCGCCTCCCTCAAGCTGACCGGAGTGCAGATAACGGACACGCTGGATCTGGCCGGCGGCACGATCGTGCCCTACGTGGAATTCAGTGGCTGCCGGTTCGAGAGGGAGGTCCTGCTGCCGGAGGCCCGCTTCACGACCGTACGGCTGGCGGACTGCTCGGTCCCGCGGCTGGAGGCAGCGCGACTGCAGACCGAGGGCGATCTGCACCTGCCCCGCTGCCGCTTCCACAACGGGGTACGGCTCACCGACGCGCATATCGGCACCGATCTGCTGCTCAACCAGGCCGTCGTCCACCAGGACCGGCGCGGCCGCTCGATCATCGCGGACGGACTGACCGTCGGACAGGACCTGCAGGCCGAGATGCTGGAGTCGCACGGCGAGCTGAGCCTGCGCAGCGCCACCGTCGGCGTCTCGCTGAGCCTGCGCGGGGCCCGGCTGAACAACCCGTACACCCGGTTGGCGCTGAACGCCCCCCAGCTGACGGTCGAGCGGACGCTGTATCTCACCCCCGCGGGCATCGGCAATCCGCTGCTGACCAGCGGCACCACACCCGCGCGCGGAACGCGGGTGCAGCGCTTCGAGTGCCGGGGCGGGGTCCGGCTGGACGACGGGCGGTTCGGTGACGCGCTCGACCTGGACCAGGCCCGGTTCGTGCTCGACGACGACCAGGAGCTGTCCCTGCGCCGGGTGCAGGCGCCCGAGCTGCGCTTCCTTGGCGAGCGGCCCGAGCGGGGGAAGGTGGTCCTCTCCGGAGCGAGGATCGTGACCCTCGTCGACCGGTGGACGAGCTGGCCTGCCCTCGGCAACCTGCACATGGGCGGCTTCACCTACGAGAACCTCGTCCCTCAGGACGCCTTCCCGCTCGCCCGGCGCCTGGAGTGGGTGGCGGCGGCGACCGCCGAGTACCACCCGGAGCCCTACGAGCGGCTCGCGACCGTGCTGCGCAACTCCGGGGAGGACGAGGACGCGCGGGAGGTGCTGCTCGCCAAGCAGCGCCGCCGCCGCGAGACCCTGCCACTCGCGGCCAAACTGTGGGGATACGCGCAGGACTGGACGGTGGCCTACGGCTACCGGCCGGGCCGCGCGGCGGTGTGGATGGCGGTGCTGTGGGCGGCGGCCTCACTCGCGTTCTCGCATGCGAGCCATCCGCCGGTGAACAAGGAGGGCCACCCGGCGTGGAACCCCTCCCTCTTCGCCCTCGATCTACTGCTGCCGGTCATCGATCTCGGCCAGGTGGGCCAGTGGCAGCTCAGCGGCGGCTGGCAGTGGCTGTCCGCGGTGGTGATCCTGCTGGGCTGGATCCTGGCGACGACGGTCGCGGCGGGGGCGACGAGGCTGCTGCGGCGGGGCTGACGGCCTCCGGCCGGGTGGTCTGCGCATAGGGGCCCAACACCTATGAAACAGTTGCATTTTACCTATTCTTGACTGCCGGGCGTACAACCAACCAGGGATTCCGTGACAGCTCTGGCGCATCCCCGACCTGCGGCTTTTCAATGGTCAGCACCATGGCAATGCTGCGCGCGTTCACCCGTCCGGGCCGGACTTCCCCCCACCTCGCCGCCGGGCTGCCCGCGGACGACGAGGTCCTGCTCGACGCGCCCGACGGGCGCCTCGCACCGGTGCTGGTCGCGGCGGGCCGCGGCGATCACGGCCCGGCGGCCACACTGCTCGCGACCACGCGGGAGGCCGCCGACTGGGAGGACCGCGACCGGTACGTGGTGCGGCTGGCGGCCTTCGCTCGCTCGCGCGGCGAGTGGTTCGCGGACTGGTGCGCCCTGGCACCGGACGATCCGGACGCGCTGCTGGTGAAGGCGGAACTGGCATTGGCCGGCGCCTGGGAGTCGCCCGCCCGCGCCGAACTCCTGCGCAAGATAGCCCCGTTGGTCAAGGCGGCCACCGAGGGCGATCCGCGCGACCCGGTGCCGTGGCGGGTGGCGCTGGACCACGCCCACGGCACCGGCGCGGGGCACCGTGAGTTCGAGCGGCTCTGGGGCGAGGCGGTGAGCCGCTCCCCGCACCACTACGGCTGTCATGTGGCGGCCCTGCGCCATCTCTCCTCGTCCTGGCACGGGTCGCACAGCGAGTGCTTCGACTTCGCCGAGACCGCCGCCCAGGACGCGCTGCCCGGCTCCCTGGTGCAGGCGCTGCCGCTGCGTGCGGCCTACGCCTATCTGCGGGACGACGGCGGGGCGGTCGTGGACCGCGGCCGGCTGGATGCGGCGGCGGACCGGGCGGCCGCATTGTCCGTGGGGTATGCGGCGGGCGACCCGGGGCTCGCCGAGGCACGCAACCTCCTCACCTTTGTGCTGGTCGGGCTGAGTCGCTGGGAGGACGCGCTGATGCAGCTGCGCATGACCGGCCCGTACGCCACGTCGTTCCCGTGGGACCGCGTCGGTGACGATCCCCTGGGTGTGTTCCTGGACCTGCGGCAGGGCGTGCTCCGGGAGGTGGCGGCGGCACGATCCGCGGATTCGGTGCGCCGGCTCCTTCCGCGGAGTGAGCATGCCTGACGCGCGCCCGCTCGCGACCATTAGGCTTTCCCGTCGTGACCACCGTCCGGCTCCCGCTCTTTCCGCTGAACTCGGTGCTGTTCCCGGGGCTCGTGCTCCCGCTGAACATCTTCGAGGAGCGTTATCGCGCCATGATGCGCGAGCTCCTGAAGACCCCCGAGGACGAACCGCGCCGCTTCGCCGTCGTCGCGATCCGCGACGGCCACGAGGTGGCGCCCAGCGCCCCGGGCATGCCGGATCCGACGGCGCTGCCCGCGCGCGGACCCGCCGCGGGCTTCGGCCCCGATCCGGCCAAGGCGTTCCACGGGGTCGGCTGCATCGCCGACGCGGCCACGATCCGGGAGCGGGCCGACGGCACCTTCGAGGCGCTCGCCACAGGGACTACGCGCGTCCGTCTGCTCTCGGTGGACGCGTCGGGCCCCTATCTGACGGCGGAGCTGGAGGAGCTGGCGGAGGAGCCGGGCGACGAGGCGGGCACGCTCGCCGAAGGCGTGCTGCGGGCGTTCCGGCAGTACCAGAAGCGGCTGGCGGGCGCTCGCGAGAGGTCGCTGTCGACGGGCGCGGACCTGCCGGACGAACCGGCGGTGGTGTCCTACCTGGTCGCGGCGGCGGTGATGCTTGACACGCCGACGAAGCAGCGGCTTCTCCAGGCCCCGGACACCGCCTCCCGGCTCCGTGACGAGCTGAAACTGCTTCGCTCGGAGACGGCGATCATCCGTAGTCTGCCGTCGTTGCCGGCGTCGGAGCTGACGCGCGGTCCGACAAGTCTGAACTGACGCGCACCCTCGAGGAACGGCCGGGATGGCTAAGAAGACGAAGAAACAGCAGCCGGGCGGGACGCCCGCGACGGTGGCGCTGACGGCCGCTGGGATGGAATTCACCGTCCACTCCTACGAGCACGACCCGTCGCACCCCTCCTACGGCGAGGAAGCCGCCGAGGCGATGGGCGTGTCCCCCGACCGGGTCTTCAAGACGCTGGTGGCGGACGTGGACGGCGCGCTGGTGGTCGGGGTGGTCCCGGTGGCGGGCTCGCTGGACCTGAAGGCACTGGCGACCGCGGTGGGCGGCAAGCGGGCCGTGATGGCCGACCCGGCGCTGGCGGAGCGCACGACGGGGTATGTGCGCGGCGGCATCTCTCCGGTCGGCCAGCGCAAGAAGCTCCGCACCGTGCTCGACGAGTCGGCGTCGGCGCACACCACGATCTGCGTCTCGGCGGGCCGCCGCGGCCTCGAGGTGGAACTGGCCCCGGGTGATCTGGCGAACGTCACGGAGGCGACCCTGGCGCCGATCGCACGCGCGTGACCGTCCGACGTGACCACTCGACGTACGGACCGTTCTCGGCTAGTACGGCAATATGTCGAAGAGGACGCGCAAGCGCAAATGGCGCATGAAGAAGGGCCACGCGAACCACGGCCACCGTCCGGCGTGAACACGCCTTGAATCCGGCGCCGGGCAGCCGCCCTCGGCTGCTTCGGCGCTCGGCGGAGTCCCGGGAGGGAACGGAGGCGGCAGCGGCCTTGATCCCACGGGCGTCCACCCGCGCCGTGGACCGTGTGAGCCGTGTACCCCTCTTACGCGGGCGGCACGGCCGATCCGTACGGTGCCCCGTACGGGTCAGGGTCGCGCGGGCCGAACAGGGCCGTGAGCCCGAGGTGGACCACCAGCGTGGCCACCGACCACGCCAGCAACGCACCCTTCGCGCCCAGCTTCAGCGGCGCGGAGAACGTCACGCCCTTGCCCACCGCCCTGGCGTGCGCGATCACGTTCTGCGAGGGACCCAGCCAGACCCCGACGCGCCAGGCGATCAGCGATCCGAGCAGCCCGCCCACGGCCAGCGCCACGACCAGCGGTACCCCGCCGCGCCTGCGCACCAGGAAGACGATCAGGGCGCTGACGACACCGAAGCCGATGGCGAGCAGGGTGAACGTTCCGTCCACCCCGATGGCCTGCTCCCCCTCGGTGTCCTTCAGATAGACGACCCAGTTCTTGTCGACCAGGTCCCCGACCAGCGGCACACGGGGCGCCAGCCACGCCCACAGCACTCCGAGCAGCACCCCGGCGAGCGCGACGCCCACCGTGATCACGGCTGCCTCCCGCACCTCGGTCTTCATACCGGGGCCCTCCGTCCCGTACAGGGAGGTGGCACCGTGCGGGGCGGGTCCGGCTCCCGGCGGGACGGACATGGCTTGCCAGGCATGGGGCGAAGAATGCGGGGACTGTTCATGCGGCGGCGGAGGCGGAGTCAACGGAGCGGTCACCTTCACATCCTGCCAGTCGAGTCTGTCAGAGGCGTCATCGGACGGCCGCCCGGCGGTAGGCCCAGGTCGCCAGGGCCAGCGAGGCCACACCGACGGCCGCGCACACGCCGAGGTCTCCGAGTACGGACGCCCAGTCAGGACGGTTCGCGAAAGTCCGCGCGAGCGCCTCCACACCGTACGTGGACGGCAGCAGATCCCGCGCGAACCGCACGGCCTCCGGCATCCGGTGCGCTGGCAGCACCCCGAGGAGCAGCGCTGCCGACATACCCAACTGGCCCAGCAGCGTGGCGAGCTCGGGCCGCGGTGCGAGCAGGCCGAGCGCGGCGCCGAGCCCGGACAGCGCGGCCCCGGCAAGGGGGATCACCGCGACCAGCACCCACAGATGGGCGAGCGGCAGCCCGAACAGCGCACTCCCGAACACGGCCGTCACCACGGTCCCCGGCACGGTGAAGGACGCGTACGCCCCCGCCGCTCCCAGCACCACCGCGGCCGCCGGCACCGGCAGGGTGGCGTAGTGGTCGAGCCCGCCGCTGCCGCGCAGCTGACCGAAGTACTGCGCCAGCAGGTTCAGTCCGACGTACGCGACCACCAGCACGGACGACCCGGCGACCACGGAGCGTGCGTCGGCCCCGCCGTTCACCACTCCCCGCATCATGATCATGATGCCGACCGACTGGAACGTCGCCACGAAGAGCAGCGGGATCCGCGCGACCCGGGCCCGGGACAGCTGCGCCCGGTACACGGCGGCGAGCGAAGGCCACAGCCGCGCCCGGGGGCCGAGGGCGGCCGCGTCCTGGAAGCCGCCGTCCACCGCCGCTGCGCTGGGCAGAACCTGTGCGGGTACGACACTCACGTCGCGCTGCTCCTCTTCGTTTCTGCCGCCGCCCCGCCCCCGACGGACACGGCGCCCTTACCGCTGCGTACGGCCACGGTGCCCCGCGCGCTCATGCCTTCACCAGCCCCTGGGTACTGCCGCCGCCGAGTGAGAGGTAGACGTCCTCAAGGCTCGGCGTGGCCAGTGTGAAGTCGTCGAGGGCGGTGAAGGCGGCACCGCCGGTGACGGTGGCGACGGCGGCGCGTGCCTCCTCGGGGGCCATCCGCAGCGACCATCGGCGGCCTGACTCGACCGCGCGGGCACGCAGCGCGGCCACCTCGGGCACCTCCAGCGGCGCCTGCTCGCGCCACACCAGCTCGACCCGCACCTCGCCCGCCACCCGCTCCTTGAGCCCCGCCGGGGTGTCGCAGGCGATGACACGGCCCCGGTCGAGCACGGCGACCCGGTCGAGCACGGTCTCCGCCTCGATCACGTTGTGGGTGACCAGCACCACGGTCGTCCCACGCTCGGCCCGCCGCCGGTCCACGGCAGCCCACACGGCCCGGCGGGCGACGGGGTCCATCCCGGTGGTCGGCTCGTCGAGCACCAGCAGGGGCCGCTCACCCACCAGCGCGGCGGCGAAGCAGGCGAGCCGGCGCTGACCGCCGGAGAGCTTCTTGAGCGGGCGGGAGGCGACCGCCGTGAGCCCGAGTTCCTCGAGGACGGCGTCCCGCTCCGCACGGGCCTGCCCGAGACCGAGACCGCGCAGCCTTCCGGTCGTCTCGGCGGCGAGCGAGACGGTCAGCTCGTCCAGGGCGCTGGACTCCTGCCCCAGATAGGCGAGGATGCGCGCGGCCCGCTCCGGGTGGCGCACGATGTCGTGCCCGAGGATCTCGACGCTGCCGCGGTCGGGGCGCATCAGTCCCGTCAGCTGCCGTACGAGGGTGGATTTGCCGGCGCCGTTCGGCCCGAGCAGCCCGAAGATCTCCCCGCGCCGGATGTCCATCCGCACGTCGTCGGTGGCCCGCACCTCGGGGGTTCCCGGCGTGCCGCGCCGGCCCCGTACCGCCGGGTAGGTCTTGGTCAGCCCGCGCACGGCGCACACGACATCGCGACCCTGCGGTTGTGCCTGTGCGGTGCGCGTACTCACAAGGGACGAGGGTACGGGGTGCGGCGCACCGCGCGGTTCCCGGGGCCCGGACACCGGCCCGGTGGGTCACTCCCCCACGGAGGCGTGCTCCGTCGCCGTGCGCTGGTCGATCTCCCGCCAGAACCCCGCCCGGATGGCGTAGCGGTCGTGCTCGTCGATCTGGTCGTCCTTGTGCGCGAGCAGGCCGAACCGCGCCGCGTACCGGAGCAGTTCCCCGTCGATGCGGTGCGGCACGCGCGGATACATGCCCGACAGCTTCTGCAGATGCGACTGGTCGGCGAGCCGCCCGATCCAGCGCCGCGCGAACACCTGTCCCACCTCGTAGGGATCACCGCCGACCGTGGTGATGTCCTCCTCGCGGTCGGCCCAGCGCTGCTCCGCGGTGGTCAGTTGAGCCAGCGTCGGCAGAGAGGCGGCGTCCGGCGACTCGGCCGCGACGGGCCGGTCCACCCAGCCCTTGTCGGAGGACCACCGCAGGGTGGCCCCTGCGGGCTGGTGCACCGCCTGGGGTCCGGGTGCCCGCAGTGCCGCGAGGTCCTTCGGCGTGGGGACGCCCCTGGGGGCCTGTGCGCGCTCCTGGGCCCCGTTCGGCGAGCCGGCCGCGACGGCGTGCTGCGGCTCGACGGACGGCCCCTCCGTGGCGGCGGGGAGCGCCGACTCGGGCAGCGGCGCCGACAGGATCGCGGCGATCTCCGGCCGCGGCGCGGGCGGGGGCGCGCAGATCCCGCCCAGTTCCTTGGCCCGTACGGCCTGGGTGATCCATGCCCGGTCGAGCACGCGCCGTTCGTCGGCCTCGGCGACCAGGTCCTCGGACTGGTTGTAGTCGCCGTCGGCCGCCTGCACGGCCCACAGGTGCACGGCGACCCCATGCTCCTTCGCGGCCATCATGCCCGGCAGCAGGTCTCCGTCGCCGGTGACGAGCACGACATCGGAGCAGGCGCGGTTGCGCGCCAGCTCGGTCAGCTCGGCGTGCATGGCGGCGTCGACGCCCTTCTGGGCCCATCGCCCGTCACTGCGGGTCAGTGCGCCGAGACGTACGGTCACCCGCGGCATCACCCGCAGCCTGCGGTGCTCGGGCTGCGGTACGCGGTCGGGGGCGCCGTCGAACCAGTAGATACGCAGCAGCGGTCGTTGCGTGTCCGCCTCGGCGCGTTCGCGCAGCCCCTGGATGAGGGCCGTGTGGTCGACAGTGATCCGGGACCTGGAGGGCTCCCCGGCGAGCAGGCTGGCGGCAGCCCCCAGCAGATACCCGGCGTCCACCAGGACGATGCAGCGGTCCACGCGTTCCACCCTCTTTCCGGGAGGTTTGCTTCGGGCTTCTTTCGAGTCTGCCCGACGGCGCCGAGGTTAACGGCCCGAACTCGATCTTCGGCGTGGCGGAACAGGGCCTTTCCTTCTCACTACCTTTGTCACACACGGTAATTGCACGAAATGCGTTCTTTATCAGCCTATGTGAATCTGGTCCCGGCCCTGGCCCCTAGATCCCCCACAGGAGGCATCACCATGGCCAAGAACAAGAACCGCAAGCAGGCCGGCCCGCAGAACCGCTCCTCGCAGGCCAAGGAGACACAGGAGCAGGCGCACAGGCCCGCAGCGGAGACACATCAGTCCTCGGTGCCGCAGGCCCAGGGCAGTCCCGCGGATGTCGCCCGTAAGAAGCAGAAGAGCTTCGGCCACAACTGAAGCCGGTGCCAGGGCCCTTGAAGCCCGGTGGGGCTGCTGAAGTCCCGACACGCACAGAGGGGCGCACCCATCAATGGGGTGCGCCCCTCGCGTCCGTGGGCGGTCCGGACGATCAGCCCGCCAGGCAGGCGGGTCCGAGCAGGACCTTCAGATCGCCGTAGAGCGCCGGGTCCGCCTTGACCCGGTGGCGGTCCAGCCTGAGGACGGTCGTCTTGCGCGGTCCCTGGAGCTTGATCCGCACCTCGCTGTCGCCCTTGTGCTGGCTGAGGATCTCGCCGAGGCGGCTCACCATCGGCGGGGTGACCTTCACCGCCGGGATGGTGAGCACCACGGGCGCGTTGGTGCCCGCGTTCGACAGGTCCGGGATCATCAGCTCCATCGCGACCAGCCGCGGCACGTCCTCGCGCTTGTCCAGGCGGCCCTTGACGAACACCACGGCGTCCTCGACGAGTTGGGTCGACACGAGCTGGTAGGTCGCCGGGAAGAACATGCACTCGATGGAGCCCGCGAGGTCCTCGACCGTGGCGATCGCCCAGGCGTTGCCCTGCTTGGTCATCTTGCGCTGGAGGCCGGAGATGATGCCGCCGATGGTGACCACCGCGCCGTCCGCGTGCTCGCCCCCGGTGAGCTGGGCGATGCCCGCGTCGGCCTTGTCGGACAGCACGTGCTCCAGGCCGAAGAGCGGGTGGTCGGAGACGTACAGGCCGAGCATCTCCCGTTCCTGGGCGAGCAGATAGGTCTTGTCCCACTCGTCGTCGGTGAAGGTGACGTCGAGGCCGAAGCCGGGCTCGCTGTTCTCCTCCTCCATGCCGCCGAAGAGGTCGAACTGGCCCTCCGCCTCCTTGCGCTTGACCGCGACCACGTTGTCGATCATCGGCTCGTACTGCGCGGTGAGGCCCTTGCGGGTGTGCCCCATCGTGTCGAAGGCGCCGGCCTTGATCAGCGATTCCGTGGTGCGCTTGTTACAGACCACCGCCTCGACCTTGTCGAGGTAGTCCGGGAACGACGCGTACTTCCCCTTGGTCTTGCGGGTCTTGATGACCGACTCGACGACGTTCGTACCGACGTTGCGCACGGCGGAGAGGCCGAAGAGGATCACTTCGTCACCCTGGGCGGCGAAGTTCGACTCGGACTCGTTGACGTTCGGCGGGAGCACCCTGATGCCCATGCGCCGGCACTCGTTCAGATAGACGGCCGACTTGTCCTTGTCGTCCTTGACCGAGGTGAGCAGCGCGGCCATGTACTCGGCGGGGTGGTTCGCCTTCAGGAAGGCGGTCCAGTACGACACCAGGCCGTACGCCGCGGAGTGGGCCTTGTTGAAGGCGTAGCCGGCGAACGGGACCAGCACGTCCCACAGGGCCTGGATCGCCTCGTCGCTGTAGCCGTTCTTGCGCGCGCCCGTCTGGAAGATGGTGAAGTTCTTCGCCAGCTCCTCGGGCTTCTTCTTGCCCATCACACGGCGCAGGATGTCTGCCTCGCCCAGCGAGTAGCCCGCGATGATCTGGGCGGCCTTCTGCACCTGCTCCTGGTAGACGATCAGGCCGTAGGTGACGTCCAGGACCTCCTTGAGCGGCTCCTCCAGCTCCGGGTGGATCGGCGTGATCTCCTGCTGGCCGTTCTTGCGCAGCGCGTAGTTCGTGTGGGAGTTCATGCCCATCGGGCCCGGCCGGTACAGGGCCGACACGGCGGAGATGTCTTCGAAGTTGTCCGGCTTCATCAGCCGCAGCAGGGAGCGCATCGGGCCGCCGTCGAACTGGAAGACGCCCAGTGTGTCGCCGCGCTGGAGCAGGTCGAAGGTCGTGGGGTCGTCCAGCGGCAGACTCAGCAGGTCGATGTCCGCGCCCTTGTTGGACTTCACCATCTTGACGGCGTCGTCCATGATCGTCAGGTTGCGCAGACCGAGGAAGTCCATCTTCAGCAGGCCGAGCGACTCACAACTCGGGTAGTCCCACTGGGTGATGGTCACGCCGTCGGTGTGCCTGACCCAGACGGGCACATGCTCGGTGATGGTCTCGCTGGACATGATCACACCGGCCGCGTGCACACCCATCTGCCGCACCAGGCCCTCGACGCCCTTGGCGGTGTCGATGACCTTCTTCACGTCCGGCTCGTTCTCGTACATCCCCCGGACCTCACCCGCCTCCGAGTAGCGGGGGTGCTCGGAGTCGGTGATGCCGGACAGCGGGATGCCCTTGCCGAGGACGTCGGCGGGCATGGCCTTCGTGATCCGGTCGCCCATCGCGTACGGGTAGCCCAGCACGCGCGCGGAGTCCTTGATGGCGTTCTTGGCCTTGATGGTGCCGTACGTGCCGATCATGGCGACCTTGTCGGCGCCGTACTTCTCCGTCACATACCTGATCACCTCGACGCGCCTGCGCTCGTCGAAGTCGATGTCGACGTCGGGCATGGAGATGCGCTCGGGGTTGAGGAACCGCTCGAAGATCAGACCGTGCGGGATCGGGTCGAGGTCGGTGATGCCCATGGCGTAGGCGACGATCGAGCCCGCCGCGGAGCCTCGGCCGGGGCCGACCGCGATGCCGTTGTTCTTGGCCCACATGATGAAGTCGGCGACGACGAGGAAGTAGCCCGGGAAGCCCATCGAGATGATGACGTCCATCTCGTAGTCGGCCTGCTTCTGGCGGTCCTCGGGGATGCCGCCCGGGAAGCGGCGCTCCATGCCGCGGTGGACCTCCTCCTTGAACCAGGTGACCTCGGTGTAGCCCTCGGGGATGTCGAACTTGGGCATGAGGTCGCGCTTCTCGAACATGCCGGTGGTGTCGACCATCTCGGCGACGAGGAGCGTGTTGGCGCACCCCTCCTGCCAGGCGTCCGAGGAGTCGATGGCGTACATCTCGTCCGTGGACTTCAGGTAGTAGCCGGTGCCGTCGAACTTGAAGCGGTCGGGGTCGGAGAGGTTCTTGCCGGTCTGGATGCACAGCAGGGCGTCGTGGGCGCCGGCCTCGTGCGCGTACGTGTAGTGCGAGTCGTTCGTGACCAGGGGCGGGATGCCGAGCTTCCGTCCGATCTCCAGCAGACCGTCGCGGACCCGGCGCTCGATCTCGATGCCGTGGTCCATCAGCTCCAGGAAGTACTTGTCCTTGCCGAAGATGTCCTGGTACTCGGCCGCGGCCTTCAGTGCCTCGTCGAAGTGGCCGAGGCGCAGCCGGGTCTGCACCTCACCCGAGGGGCAGCCCGTGGAGGCGACGATGCCCTCGGACCACTGGGCGATGGTCTCCTTGTCCATACGGGGCCACTTCTGCAGCCAGCCCTCGGCGTACGCGTCCGAGGACAGGCGGAAGAGGTTGTGCAGGCCGGTCCTGTTCACCGCCCACATCGTCTTGTGGGTGTAACCGCCGGAACCGGAGACGTCGTCCCTCTTCTGGTGCGGCTGGCCCCACTGGATCTTGCGTTTGTTGCGCCGGGACTCGGGGGCGACGTACGCCTCGATGCCGATGATCGGGGTGACGCCGGCCTTCTTCGCGGAGTGGAAGAAGTCGTACGCCCCGTGGAGGTTGCCGTGGTCGGACATGGCGATGTGCGTCATGCCCATCTCGTTGCACGCGTTGAACATGTCCTTCAGCCGCGCGGCACCGTCCAGCAGTGAGTACTGGGTGTGGACGTGCAGGTGCGTGAACGGCGGCTTTGACACGGCTTCGGCCTCCAAGGCGAACAGGCGTCGACGGGGGTCCGACAGGCTGCGGACAGTCTGGGGGACAGCGTCGAAGTCTATGCCTCGGCACTGACACCCGGCGGTCTTCCACACGTACCTTCATCCGGGGGACACGGGCCGCGCAGCCGTGCCTTCATGCGGCGGACACGGGCCGTGCACCCGTACCTTCGTGCGACGGACACGGGCCTTGTCGCCCGTGTCTTCGTGCGGGGGTCGCGGGCACTCGCGCGTACCGTCGTCCGTTGGAAGGGGGCGGACGGCTCCGTCCCACACGTCATGCATCACCTGTACCTGGAGGCACCCAGCGATGTCGGTTTCGCAGCTCAGCGCCGAGCAACGCGGCGAGGAGATCCTCGCCGTCTTCGACACCGCCTTCGGCGAGCTGCTCGCCGCCGACCCGGCCGCGTTCCGCGTGAAGTTCCGCAAGATGGCGGCCTCCGCCTTCGCGTTCTACCGGGGCACGGCGTGCCTCTTCTACCACGACGTGCACGCCGAGAAGCGCGGCGGTCCCTATCTGGACGAGCGCACCTCGCGCGTGTGGATCCACGGCGATCTGCACGCGGAGAACTTCGGCACGTACATGGACTCCACGGGCCGCCTGATCTTCAACGTGAACGACTTCGACGAGGCGTACGTCGGCCCCTTCACCTGGGACCTGAAGCGCTTCGCCGCCTCCATGGCGCTGATCGGGTACGCCAAGGCGCTCAGCGACAAGCAGATCACCGAGCTGGTCAAGATCTACGCCGCGGCCTACCGCGAGCGCATCCACGCCCTCGCGACCGGCGCCAAGCAGGACGAGGTGCCGCCCTTCACCCTGGACACCGCCCAGGGCCCGCTCCTGGACGCGCTGCGCGACGCCCGCTCCCTCACCCGCTTCGGGCTGCTGGACTCGATGACCGAGATCCGCGACTTCGAGCGCCGCTTCGCGCCGGGCGGCGGCTCCATCGAGCTGGACGCGGCCACCCGCTACAAGGTGCTCGCGGCCTTCGACGGCTATCTGGAGACGCTGCCGGAGTCGTCCCTGGCCCGTCCGGACTCCTACCGCGTCAAGGACGTCGTCGGCCGCCGCGGCATCGGCATCGGCTCCGCGGGCCTGCCGTCGTACAACATCCTTCTCGAGGGCAACAGCGACGCCCTGGAGAACGACGTCGTGATCTACATCAAGCAGGCCCAGACCCCCGCCGTCTCCCGGCACATCACCGACCCGGCGATCCGCGACTACTTCCAGCACGAGGGCCACCGCACGGTGATCTCCCAGCGCGCCCTGCAGGCCCACGCCGACCCGTGGCTGGGCTGGACCGAGCTGGACGGCTCCGGCCAGCTGGTCGCCGAGGTGTCGCCGTACGCCGTGGACCTGGACTGGAGCGACATCGACGACCCGGAGGAGATCGCGGCCGTCGTCGCCGACCTGGGCCGGTCCACGGCCACGATGCACGCGGCGGCGGACGACCAGTCCGGAGAGTCACTGGTGCCCTTCTCCACGGAGCGGGCCATCGACGCGGCGATCGCAGCCGACGAGGCCGGCTTCCCGGAGCTGCTCGTGGACTTCGCACACGGGTACGGGGCGCGTACGCGTGCCGACCACCAGATCTTCGTGGACCTGTTCCGCAACGGGCAGATCCCGGGCCTCTGAGCCGGCCCCGCCCGTCCCGCACAACGCTCCCGTAACGCATCCGGCCCTTTAAGGGGCCCTTACGGGAGCGCATGCGACACTCTCCACGCTATGGACATATCCGGGACCCAGCTCAGAGCCGTGCGCGCGGCGCTGTTCACGGCCGTGGTCGTGACGCTCAGCACCGCGTCGCACGTGCTGCTGTCCGAGGTCCCGCTGCCGACGGCGGCGGTGGCCGCGACCGCCGCCGCTGTCTTCGCCGTCGCGTACATGCTGGCGGGCAGCGAGCGCGGCTTCGGGAAGATCGCCGCCCTGCTGGTCCCCCTGGAGCTCACCGCCGACACCCTGTTCACCACCGGCCAGCACGCCTGCTACGGCCCGGCGGGCGGCCCGGTCACCGGTCCGCTGCACTCGGTCGGTCTGGACGTGCTGTGCAGCGGCGGCAGCGTGGGCAGCCCGCTGACCCAGGTCACCGGCACCGGCACCGACCGGGTCGCGGCCTTGCTCTCCCACTCCGACCCGGCGACCGCCTGGCTGCTGCTCGCCGCGCACGTGAGCGTGGGGCTCCTCGCCGCCGCCTGGCTGCGCCGGGGCGAGCGGGCTCTGGCCCAGTTGCTGAGCGCCGTGGCCGCGACCACCTTCCGGCCGTTCCTGGTCGCGGTGGCCGCCGTGACGGTACGGCTCGCCCCTGCGGGCCGGGCTCCGCGCCCCCTCCACCGCGTCACCACCACCGCCCGCACCCAGCTGTTCACGCACTCCCTGGGACGGCGGGGTCCGCCGCGCTCGGCCGCCTTCGCCTGAAGCATCCGAGCACCGGAAGTCCCCCTTACACATTCCGCGCACAGCGTGTGCGCGTTTCCCATGGAGATCACCCAATGAGCAAGCGAAACAGCCAGGACGCCAAGACGGCGGCCCGTGAGCGGCTGCGTGTCGAGCGCGAGCGGCAGGCCAAGCGGGCCAAGGTCAGGCGGCAGGTCATCGTCGCCTGTTCGGTCGTCGCCGTTCTGGCCGCGGCCGGTGGCATCGGTTACGCCGTCGTCCAGGCCAACAAGCCCGGCCACTGGGAGGCCATGAAGGACGAGAAGGTCGTCGCACCGGCCAACACCACAGGCACCGACGGCACGACCGTGGTCATCGGCAAGAGCAGCGCGCCCAAGACCCTCAAGGTCTACGAGGACCCGCGCTGCCCGATCTGCGCCCAGTTCGAGCAGACGGTCGGCTCGACCGTCAAGCAGGACATCGACGCCGGCAAGTTCAAGATCCAGTACATCGGTGGCACGTTCATCGACGGCGACGCCCTCGGCAAGGGCACGATCGGTTCGCGCGGCGAGGGCTCGAAGAACGCGCTGAGCGCCATGGGCGCCGCGCTCAACGTCAGCCCCGAGGCGTTCCTCGAGTACAAGACCGCGCTCTACTCGCAGAAGTGGCACCCCGACGAGACGGACGACAAGTTCAAGAAGGACGACTACCTCATCGAGGTCGCGAACACCGTCCCCGCGCTCAAGGACAACGCCAAGTTCCAGACCGCGGTGAAGAACGGCACCTATGACGCCTGGGCGATGGCGATGTCGAAGTCCTTCGACACCAACAAGGACGGCGTGACCGGCACCCCGAGCTTCGTCATGGACGGCAAGATGCTCACCACGCCGGGCAGCCAGAACCCGCCGATGACGGTGGCCGACTTCACCTCGGTGGTCGACGCGGCCCTCAAGGCCTGACCGACCGGCAGGGCACGGACACCAAGGGCCGTGGTGCGAGCGGGCGTTACCCGCCGCACCACGGCCCTCGTCCGTCGGGGCGCGAAGGCGCAGGACGACAACAACGGCTGCGGCAGCCGCTGTTGAACGGCGCGGTCTTCCACGACCGGATGCGATTCAACGCCGGTGGAAGAGCGGGCGAACTTTTGTCGGTCCGCCCGCTCAAGCGCCTACTGGCCAGTAATCTGAGCGCCCGTGACCAAACCAAACAGACCACTGGAGAGTGACAACTCCCTCTCCCCGCGTCGCCGTACGGTCGTCAAGGCCGCGGCCGCCACCGCCGTTCTCGGTGTTCCCCTCGCGGCCGCCCTCCCCGCGCGGGCGGCCGCCGAGGCCCCCGCCTTCCTGCACGGTGTGGCCTCCGGCGACCCGCTGCCCGACGGCATCCTGCTGTGGACCCGGGTGACGCCCACCTCCGACGCGCTGCCCGGCTCCGGAATCGGACCGGACACCGAGGTGAGCTGGGTCGTCGCCAAGGACAAGGCTCTGACCAACATCGTCGCCAAGGGGTCCCTCACGGCGACCGCCGCCTCCGACCACACCGTCAAGGCGGACATACGTGGCCTCGCCCCCGCCACGACCTACTGGTTCCGTTTCTCCGCCGGCGGCACTGACTCCCCCGTCGCCCGCACCCGCACGGCCCCGGCCGCCGACGCCGCCGTGCCCGGGCTCCGCTTCGGCGTGGTCTCCTGCGCCAACTGGGAGGCCGGCTACTTCTCGGCCTACCGCCACCTGGCCGTCCGTGGCGACCTCGACGCCTGGCTGCACCTGGGCGACTACATCTACGAGTACAAGAGCGGCGAATACGGGACCCGCGGCACGGTCGTCCGCCCGCACTCCCCGGTGAACGAGATCATCACACTCGCCGACTACCGGACCCGGCACGGCCGTTACAAGACCGACCCCGACCTCCAGGCCCTGCACCACACGGCGCCGGTCATCGCGATCTGGGACGACCACGAGTTCGCCGACAATGCCTGGTCGGGCGGCGCGGTCAACCACACCGAGGGCGCCGAGGGCACCTGGACGGCCCGCAAGGCGGCGGCGAAGCAGGCCTACTTCGAGTGGATGCCGGTCCGGCCGGCGATCGAGGGCACCACCTACCGCCGGCTGCGCTTCGGCAAGCTCGCCGACCTCTCGCTGCTCGACCTGCGCTCCTTCCGGTCGCAGCAGGCGTCCACGGCGAGCGGTTCGGTCGACGACCCGGACCGCACGATCACCGGACGCGCCCAGCTCGACTGGCTGAAGGCGGGCCTGAAGGCGTCCGACACCACGTGGCGGCTGGTCGGCAACTCGGTGATGATCTCGCCATTCGCCATCGGCTCGCTCACCGCCGACCTGCTCAAGCCGCTGGCGAAGCTGCTGGGCCTGCCCCAGGAGGGCATCGCCCTCAACACCGACCAGTGGGACGGCTACACCGACGACCGCCGCGAACTCCTGGCCCACCTGCGCGGCAACGCCATCAGGAACACGGTGTTCCTGACCGGCGACATCCACATGGCATGGGCCAACGACGTGCCGGTCGACGCCGGCACCTACCCGCTGTCGAACTCGGCGGCCACCGAGTTCGTGGTCACCTCGGTCACCTCCGACAACCTCGACGACATCGTCAAGGTCCCCGAGGGCACCGTCTCGGCCCTGGCTTCGCCGATCATCCGCGCGGCCAACCGGCACGTCCACTGGGTGGACACCGACCGCCACGGCTACGGCGTGCTGGACATCACCGCCGACCGGGCGCAGATGGACTACTACGTCCTGTCCGACCGGACCAAGGCCAACGCCACCTCATCCTGGACGCGTTCGTACCGCACGCGCACCGGCACACAGACGGTCGAGCGCACCTACGACCCGGTATAACCCGGCGGATCCGTATCGCTACAGGCTGTCGAGGAAGCCGAGCGCCACCCGCCAGGTGGCCTCGGCCGCCTCTTCGTCGTAGTCCGGCAGCTCCGGGTCGGTGTAGAGGTGACCCGCGCCGGCGTACCGGTAGATCTCCACGTCCGCGCCCACCCTGCCCATCTGCAGATACCAGGCGCTCAGCCAGTCGTCCGTCTCGAACGGGTCCGGCTCGGCGACGTGCAACTGGACCGGCAGCGCGTCCACCGAGGCCGTCGGCGAGATGTCCGAGGTGCCGTGCAGCAGCAGGAGTCCGCGGGCGCCGCTGTCGCCGAGCGCGAGGGTCTGCGCGGTGGCGGCGCCCAGCGAGAACCCCGCGTACACGAGTCCTCGCCCCGCGTAGGGCGCGGCGGCCAGGACCGCCCGCTTGAGCAGCTCCTCCTTGCCGATCTCGTCCTTGAAGGCCATGCCCTCCTCGACCGTCTCGAAGGTGCGGCCGTCGAACAGGTCGGGGGTCCACACCTCGTGCCCCGCGGCGCGGAGCCGGTCGGCGGCGGCCCGGACGGCGGGCCGCAGTCCGTACGTCGAGTGGAAGAGCATGATGTTCATGAGGCCATGGTGCCAGCCGGGACCGACAGTGCCGTCAGCAGCGCGTTCACGACGGGACCAAGGTCACAGGTTCAGGATCCCGTGGGCCTGGTTACGTTCGAAGGCATGGAGAACGTACTGCGCCCGGTGATCGTCGTCGGCGGCACGGTCGTGCTCACACTGCTCATCGGGTGGGGCACGGACCTGCTGCTGCGCAAGGCGAACGGCCGGCACCCCGAGACGCCCCTGTGGGAGCTGCTCCGGCGCGGCCGGGTCCCCTACCAACTCGTCCTGTGCGCGGCCCTACTGAGAGGTTCCTACGACCAGGCGGAGGTCCTCGAGGCGCACCGGGTCGGCGTCGGGCGGACCCTGACGCTGGTGCTGATCGGTTCCGCGGCCTGGCTGGTGATCCGTATCGCGGCCGCGGTCGTCGAGACCTCGTACACCCGCTACGCCCGCGCCCACCACGACCCGGCCCGGGTCAGGCGCGTGCGCACCCAGGTCTCGCTGATCACACGCGTGGTGGCCGCGGTCGTCGGAGTGGTGGCCGCCGCCGCCATGCTGCTGACGTTCCCGGCGATGCGGGCGGCCGGAGCCTCGCTGCTGGCCTCGGCCGGCATCCTCGGCATCGTCGCCGGTGTCGCCGCCCAGTCGACGCTCTCGAATCTCTTCGCCGGGCTGCAGATCGCGTTCGGCGACATGGTGCGGCTCGGCGACACCGTCGTGGTGGACGGCGAGTGGGGCACCGTCGACGAGATCACGCTGACGTTCCTGACGGTACGGACATGGGACGAGCGCCGGATCACCATGCCGGTGTCGTACTTCACCTCCAAGCCGTTCGAGAACTGGTCCCGGGGCAGCCCGCAGATGACCGGCATCGTGTACTTCCACCTCGACCACGCAGCGCCCATGGAGGCGATGCGCGACAAGCTCCGCGACATCCTGCGCGAGTGCCCCGCGTGGGACGGCCGCGCCTACGGCCTCCAGGTCACGGACACGACGCCCAACACCATGCAGGTGCGAGCGCTGGTGACCGCCAAGGACGCGGACGACATCTGGACGGCCCGGATCACGGTCCGCGAGCAGCTGATCCGCTGGCTCGTCGACCACCACCCGTACGCGCTGCCGCGGGTCAACACGGCGGAAGCGGAGCAGCCGCCGAGCCGGAACGGGCATGTACCGCCGGGCGGGCCGGTGCACAGGGCGTACGAGACGCCGCGGACGGGACGGGGCTGAGGTACTGCCGCGTCAGTGGCCGCGCTCGGCGCCGCCGTTCACCTGGATCACCTGAGCGGTGATGTGGCCGGCCCCGGGGGAGGCCAGCCAGTGCAGGGTCTGTGCGATGTCGCCCGGTGTGCCGGCGCGGCCGGTCGACGTCTCCGCGATGCGCTGGTCGCGTCGCGCCGGGTCCATCGGGCCGCCGAAGAACTCGGTGTCCTCGATGTACCCGGGCGCGACCGCGTTCACCGTGATCCCGCGCGGACCCAGTTCCCGGGCCAGATCGAAGACGTATGGATGCAGCGCGGCCTTGGCCGCGGCGTACGCGCCGCTGCCGGAGCCGCGGTAGGCGGCGATGGAGCTGAGGAACAGCACACGGCCGCCGGGTGAGGCGAGCCGGTCCCGCAGCGCCTCTGTGAGAAGGACCGAGGTCAGCACGTTCAGCCGGAAGTTGACGGTCCAGGTGTGCGCGACGGCCTCGAGCGGCTCCTCTACGGCGGCGCCGGGCTCGAGGCCGCCGTTTCCGCCCGCGTTGTTGACGAGGACGTCCACGGTGCCGAGCTCCTCGGCCACGAACCGGGCCACGCCGCGCACCCCGTGGGGATCGCTCAGGTCGGCCGCGTAGGTGAATGCCCCGGGCACTTCGGCCTTCTCCAGTACCTCCGCCCGCCTGCCGAGGAGCAGCACCCGGTCCCCGTCCGCGGCGAACGCCCGCGCCGACGCAAGCCCGATTCCCGTCCCGCCACCGCTGATCACCACATTGCGCGCCATGATCCCGATCGTACAAAGCCGGGTGCTCGCGGAGCGATTGCTCGGCCGGGCCGTTCACGCGCGTCGGCCCCCGCGCACCCGTCGTGGCGGTCAGCGCAGACTGCGCACGTCGAGGTGGCGCAGCACCCGGTCGACGACCTCCGGGTCCGCCCCGGGTTCGCTGCGCGCCGCGAGCACCTCGTGCCGTGCCGCGCTGAGCATCTCCTGCTGGATCCGGCGGAGCCGTTTGAGGCGCCTGGCACGCTGCTGGTGCGCTTCGCGCCGCTCCTCGTCCGCGAGGTCGGGGCTGATCCGGACGCCGATGTCGGAGGCCCGCCGCAGGAGTTGCTCGGACAGGTCCTCCGGCAGCTCCTCGACCTCCTCGATCTCCCTCAGCCTCCGTTTCGCCGCCTTGGCCGCGCGGACCGCCAGCCTGCGCTCGAACGCCTTCTCGCTCTCCGGGTCGGCCCGCACCCCCAGCCCCTTCACCAGCCACGGCAGCGTGAGTCCCTGGAACACGAGCGTCGCCATGATCACCCCGAACGCGATGAAGACGATCTCGTCCCGGTCGGGGAAGGGCGACCCGTCGGCCATCCGCAACGGAATGGCCAGGGCCAGGGCCACCGACGCCACTCCCCGCATTCCGGACCACCACATCACGATGGTCTCCCGCCAGGACGTCGGGATCTCCTCGTCGTAGTCCCGGATGGCGTGTAGGCGCTTCGTCAGCCAGGTCGCGGGCAGCAGCCACACGAGCCGTACCAGCACCACGACGGCCACGATCGCGGCGGCCCAGCCGAGCAGCTCGCCCCACCGCCCGGACGCCGTGCGGATCGCCTGGGGCAGTTCGAGCCCGATCAGACCGAACGCGACCCCGGTGACCAGCGTGTCCACCACGTCCCAGAACGTGTGCCCCGCCAGGCGCATCAACACATCGTCCGGGTCCTTGGACTCGGCCAGGAACAGCGCGGTGACGAGCACGGCCAGCACACCGGAGCCGTGCAGTTCCTCGGCCAGGACGTAGGAGGCGTACGGCACCAGAAGCGTCAGGCCGACCTGCAGGGTGGCGTCGTCGAGCATGCCCAGCAGCCTGTTGGTGATCCAGCCGAGCGCAAGCCCGACGGCGAGGGCGACCACTGCGGAGAGCGCCAGTTCGAGCACGGCGCCCGGCAGCGAGAACGTCCCGCTGACGGCGACGGCGATGGCCACGTGGTAGAGCACGATCGCCGTCACGTCGTTGAACAGCCCCTCGCCCTCCAGGATCGACACCAGCCGGCGGGGCAGCCCAAGCTGTCCCGCGACGGCCGTGGCCGCGACCGGGTCGGGCGGCGCGACCAGCGCGCCGAGCACGACCGCGCCGGCGACCGGCAGCCCCGGCACGATCGTGTGGGCCACGACGGCCACACACACGGTGGTGATGAAGACCAGCGCCACCGCCAGCAGGAAGATCGGCCGCTTGTTGGCGGCGAACTGCCGCCAGGAGGTGCGGCGTACGGCGGCGTAGAGCAGCGGCGGCAGCAGGGCGGGCAGGATCAGCTCGGGCGGGATGTTCACGTTCGGCACGAAGTTGAGCAAGGCCAGCGCGATCCCGACCAGCGTCATCAGCACCGGGGCGGGCAGTTTCAGCCGGTCCCCGACCGGGACGCTGACCACGGCCCCGAGCAGCAGCAGGAGCAACAGGGCCAACTGATCCACGTCAGGCGCTCCGGGGGAGTTCGGCGTTCACACAGCGGACCCCCAGCCTGCCACGCGGCCCTCCCCACGGGGCTTTTCGGCACCTTCGGCTACAGGGTGTGCCGCATCGCTCGGTGCGCGATCCCCGCGTCGGGGAACTCGGGTCCGTACGCCTCGTACCCCAGCCGCTCGTAGAACCCGAGCGCATGGGTCTGGGCGTGCAGGTCCACCGCCGCCAGTCCACGCGCGCGTGCCGCGTCCTCGATCGCCCGCACCAGCGCGGCGCCCACACCGAGCCCGCGCGCCTCACGGGTCACCGCGAGCCGGCCCAGGGCGCCCACGGACGGGTCGCCGCCGTTCTTCGCCGCGGCAGCCTCCCCGTACAGCAGCCGGCCCGTGCCGAGCGGCAGACCGTCCTCCCGGACGGCCAGCACATGCACGGCACCGGGGTCGTAGGCGTCGTACTCGATGTCCTCGGGGACGCCTTGTTCACGGACGAAGACCTCTTTGCGGACCGCGAAGCAGGCTTCCCGGTCGGCGGGGTCCTCAGCGACCCGTATCACGTAGGCGGCGGTCATGCCCAGCTCTCCTCACGTACCTTGTCCAGCGCCTTCTGCAGGTCGGCGGGGTAGGCGCTCTCGAACTCCACCCACTGTCCGTCCGCCGGGTGCTCGAAGCCGAGCCGCACGGCGTGCAGCCACTGGCGGGTCAGACCGAGCCGCTTGGCGAGCTTCGGGTCCGCGCCGTACGTCAGGTCGCCGACGCAGGGATGCCGGTGCGCGGCCATGTGGACCCTGATCTGGTGGGTGCGCCCGGTCTCCAGCTTGACGTCGAGCAGGGAGGCCGCGCGGAAGGCCTCCACCAGGTCGTAGTGGGTGACCGAGGGTTTGCCGTCGGCCGTGACCGCCCATTTGTAGTCGTGGTTCGGGTGGCGGCCGATGGGCGCGTCGATGGTGCCGCTGGTGGGGTCGGGGTGTCCCTGGACGAGGGTGTGGTAGCGCTTGTCGACCGTGCGCTCCTTGAACTGGCGCTTGAGCGAGGTGTACGCGCGCTCCGACTTGGCCACGACCATCAGACCGGAGGTTCCGACGTCGAGCCGGTGCACGATGCCCTGGCGCTCGGCGGCGCCCGAGGTCGAGATGCGGTAACCGGCGGCGGCGAGACCGCCGATCACGGTCGGCCCCGACCAGCCGGGCGACGGGTGCGCGGCCACGCCGATCGGCTTGATGATCACGACCACGTCCTCGTCGTCGTGCACGATGTCCATGCCCTCGACGGGCTCGGCGACCACCTGCACCGGCGCGGGCGCCTGCGGCATCTCGACCTCGAGCCAGGCACCCCCGCTCACCCGCTCCGACTTGCCGACCACCGCCCCGTCGACGTGTACCTTGCCCGCCGCGGCCAACTCGGCCGCCTTCGTCCGGGAGAAGCCGAACATGCGGGAGATGGCGGCGTCGACGCGCTCGCCCTCCAGGCCGTCGGGTACGGGCAGGGTACGGATCTCGGGAAGCGTGCTCACCCGTCGAGTATGCCGGACGGGGCAGACACAACCGTACGAGAGTCCCGGGCGCTCAGTCCTTGTGGACCGTTCCGTCCGGGTCCAGGCCGCGGAAGGACAGCAGCACGATCAGGATGCCGCCGCAGACGATCGCCGAGTCGGCCAGGTTGAAGACAGCGAAGTGCTTCGGCGCGATGAAGTCGACCACGGCCCCTTCGAAGACTCCCGGCGACCGGAAGATGCGGTCGGTGAGATTGCCCAGGGCGCCTCCGAGCAGCAGGCCGAGCGCGATCGCCCAGGGCAGGCTGTAGAGCTTGCGCGCGAGTCGGGCGATCACCACGATCACGACGGCCGCGATCACCGTGAAGATGATCGTGAAGGCCTCGCCGAAGCCGAAGGCCGCGCCCGGGTTCCGGATCGCTTCGAGCTTCAGCCAGTCCCCCACGATCTCGATCGGCGCGTGGTGCTCCAGCTTGGCGACCACGATCAGCTTGCTGACCAGGTCGAGGGCGTAGGCGAAGGCGGCGACCGCGAACAGGACCGCGATCCTGCGCCTGCCCTTGGGGCGCTCGGCTGCGCCGGACCCCGACTCTCGCGGGCCGGTGCCGTCGGCGGGTGCCTGCCCGCCGGACTGCTCCGGCCCGGCCCCCGACGCGTCTGGGATGTCCGGCGTACCGATGATGCGCTCCGCCTCTGCCACGTGAGTCCCTCAACCTAGGTGCCCTGACTGAGGACGAGACTACGACACCACCCGACTCTGCCAGATGCTCAGGAGGGGATCGTCAGCGGCGTTCCTGCTTCTGCTTGCACTCCACGCACAGCGTGGCACGGGGAAACGCCTGCATACGGGCCTTTCCGATGGGGTCGCCGCAGCTCTCGCACAGCCCGTAGGTCCCGGCGTCGAGGCGGTCCAGGGCACGTTCGGTCTGCTCGAGCATCTCGCGCGCATTGGCGGCGAGCGCCAGCTCGTGCTCGCGCGTGATGTTCTTCGTGCCGGTGTCCGCCTGGTCGTCGCCCGCGCCGTCCCCGGAGTCGCGCATCAGGCCGACCAGCGCCTGCTCGGACGCGTCGAGCTCACCGCGCAGCCGCGCCTCGTCCGACTCCAGCTCCGTGCGCGCCTCGGCCACCTCCTCGGCGGTCCAGGGGTCCTCGCCGGGGCGCACCGCAAGCTCGCCGGGCTCCGCGGCGACGACCCGTGCCTTGGGGACCGCGGTGGGGTTCTTCGCCGCTGTGGCCGTGCCAGGTGTCTTCTTCGCAACCACCGTCGTGGCTCCCGTCTGCTTCGCGGCCTTCGCGACGCCCGCCTTCTTGGCCGTGCTCTTCTTGGCCGCACTCCTTGTGGGCGTGCTCTTCGTGGTGCCGCCTTTCGCGGCGTTCTTCGCGGCAGCGGCCTTGGGAGGGGCCGTCTGAAGTGCGGCGGTCTTCCCGCCCGCCGCCTTCTTGCCGGTCGCCTTCTTGCCGGGGGGCCTCTTCGCCGCCGTCTGCTCGGCGGCCGCCTTCTTGGCCGCCGTCGCCTCGGCGGCGGGCTTCTTCGCCGCTGCCGCCCGGTCGACGGCGCTCGGGGCCGCCTTCTTGGCGGCGGGCTTCTTCGCCGTTGCCGCCTTCTTCACGACGGTGCTGGTCACGGCTGCCTCCTTGGCGACGGACCTCTTCGCTGCCGGCTGCTTCGCCGCCGCCTTCCTCACGCCGGCACCGGCCTCCGCTGCCTCCTCGCCGGCCGCCTTCCTCGCGACCGGTTTCCTGGACCCGCCTTTCTCCTCGGCCGCCTTCTTCGACGGGACCGCTTTCCCGGCCGTCCCGGCAAGGGTCCGCTTCCCGGCAGCCGCCTTCTTGCCGACCGCCTTCTTGCCGGTTGCCTTCCTCGCGGGACTCCTTTCGGCGGCCGACGTGGTTTCGCCCGTCTTGGAGACCGGTTTTCCGCCCCTCGGCTTGGTGGCCACCGCCTTTCCCGCGGCCGCCGAACGAGCGGCGCCCGTGGTGGAGGCCGTCCTGCCGACGGTAGTCCTGGCGGCGGCCGTCTTCCTCCCGGCTGCCGTCCGGTCGGCCGTCCGCTTGCCGGAGGCCGCCTTTCCAGGCGTCTTCGTCGAGGCCGCCTCGGCCGCCGTCGCCGCGGACGTCCCCTTCGGGGCCTTGGCTCCCGTGGAGGCCGCCCTCCCGGCGGTCGGACCCGCGGTGGAGTCCGCCCGCCCGGCCGTCGCCCTCGCCCCGGCCTTCTTCGCGGGACCCGTCGCCTCCGACGACGCCCCCTTCGCGGCGCCCGCCGCCCGTGGGGCCTTTCCCTCCTGGGCCACCGCCTCCGCGATCCGCGTCCTCCCCGCAGCGGTCGGTCCGGCCGACGTCCGGGCGGCGACCCGCCCTCGGCCGCCCCCGGAGACCTTCCCGGCATCGCGCGGGTTCCCGGCCGGCGCCCGTCGCCCCGTCGCACCCGTGCGTCTCCGTACCGCCGTCCGGGCGACACCCGGCTTCTCGTTCCCGGCCTCGGCGCCTGTCCCCCTCGGAGCCACGCCGACAGCCGCGCCCAGCCTCTTGACCAGCCCCGCCGTCCGGCTCGCCAGAGTCCTCCCGCGCGTGTCCTTGGACAGCGAGCCGCCGGAGGCGGCCGCATCCGAGGTTCTGCCGGACGCGGACTGCTGTACGGCGGTCTTTTTCGCCACCATGGGAGCAGCCCCTTCACATATTGTGATCTTGCGCGCGAATCGTGCTGGGACGATAAATCGACTTCCGGTCCGCGGCAACGGGGCACGCCAACGATTCGCCCGCCGCGCGCGTGCCGCACGGCGAGCCTGCATCCGTTGTGCCCAGCTCTCCGCCGGGTAATCCGCCGTCTCCGGCGTCCTGTGCGATCCGGGAGCCCGCGCCGCGCCCGTTCGGGGCATCGGCAAGCAGATGCGTCCCCCGGCCACGGGAGAGGAAATCCGGTCGGCCGCCGTCCGTGTGGCGCCGTACACTGGGCGAAGCGAAAAGCGTGGATGGGGACGAGTAGCGGCGTACGCAGCCATGAGCGACCCGGGGACGGTGGAAGCCCGGGGGCGAGCGCGACGTGAACATCACCCCGGAGCCGCCGGAAGAAAGCCTTGGACAGTGGGCATCGCCCACGGGACGGCCAGGGCCGGTAGAACCGGCATCGCGATCCCAATGAGGGGGTTCACCGGCGCGTTCGGCGCACCGGGGAGCCAAGGAGGGTGGTACCGCGGGAGCGCGCCGCACAGGGCGTACGGAGAATGCACGACATTCCCGGCTCTCGTCCCTCCGACGGAAGGCAGCACATCCGCCGGAGGAAGATCGATGACGCAGTACCGCCAGGTGCCCGCCCAGGTCGACCTGCCCGCGCTCGAGCACGCGGTGCTCGACTTCTGGCGCGAGCAGAAGATCTTTGCCAAGAGCCTGGAGCAGTCCGAGGGCCGCCCCGAGTGGGTGTTCTACGAGGGCCCGCCCACCGCCAACGGCATGCCGGGCGCTCACCACATCGAGGCCCGCGTCTTCAAGGACGTCTTCCCGCGCTTCCGCACCATGCGCGGCTACCACGTGGCCCGCAAGGCCGGCTGGGACTGCCACGGCCTGCCGGTGGAGCTGGCGGTCGAGAAGGAGCTCGGCTTCAGCGGCAAGAAGGACATCGAGGCGTACGGCATCGCCGAGTTCAACGACAAGTGCCGCGAGTCCGTGCTCCGCCACACCGACGCGTTCTCTGAGCTGACGACCCGTATGGGCTACTGGGTCGACCTCGACGAGGCGTACGTCACGATGGAGCCCGAGTACATCGAGTCCGTGTGGTGGTCGCTGAAGGAGATCTTCAAGAAGGGCCTGCTGGTCCAGGACCACCGCGTGGCCCCCTGGTGCCCCCGCTGCGGCACGGGCCTGTCGGACCACGAGCTGGCGCAGGGCTACGAGACGGTCGTCGACCCGTCGGTCTATGTCCGTTTCCCGCTGACCTCCGGCCCGCTCGCCGGTGAGGCCGCCCTCCTGGTATGGACCACGACCCCGTGGACCCTGGTCTCCAACACCGCGGTCGCCGCGCACCCCGAGGTCACCTACGTCGTCGCGACGAACGGCGAGGAGAAGCTCGTCGTCGCCGAGCCGCTTGTCGGCAAGGCACTCGGCGAGGGCTGGGAGACCACGGGCCAGACCTTCACCGGCGCCGAGATGGAGCGCTGGACGTACCGGCGTCCCTTCGAGCTGGTCGAATTCCCTGAGACCCCGGGCGGCACCCACTACGTGGTGAACGCCGAGTATGTCACCACCGAGGACGGTACGGGTCTGGTCCACCAGTCCCCCGCCTTCGGTGAGGACGACCTCAAGGTCTGCCGCGCCTACGGCCTGCCCGTCGTCAATCCGGTGCGCCCCGACGGCACGTTCGAGGAGGATGTCCCCCTGGTCGGCGGGGTCTTCTTCAAGAAGGCGGACGAACGGCTCACCGAGGACCTCCAACAGCGCGGACTGCTCTTCAAGCACATCCCGTACGAGCACAGCTACCCGCACTGCTGGCGCTGCCACACCGCCCTGCTCTACTACGCGCAGCCGTCCTGGTACATCCGCACCACGGCCATCAAGGACCGCCTGCTCGAGGAGAACGAGAAGACCAACTGGTACCCGGAGACGGTCAAGCACGGCCGCTTCGGCGACTGGCTGAACAACAACATCGACTGGGCACTCTCGCGCAGCCGCTACTGGGGCACCCCGCTGCCGATCTGGCGCTGCGAGGACGACCACCTCACCATCGTGGGCTCCCGCGCCGAGCTCACCGAGCTGAGCGGCACCGACCAGTCCGAGCTCGACCCGCACCGCCCCTTCATCGACGAGGTCACCTTCGGCTGCCCGCAGTGCGGCAAGACGGCCACGCGGGTGCCCGAGGTGATCGACGCCTGGTACGACTCCGGCTCGATGCCGTTCGCGCAGTGGGGCTACCCGTACAAGAACAAGGAACTGTTCGAGTCCCGCTACCCGGCGCAGTTCATCTCCGAGGCCATCGACCAGACCCGCGGCTGGTTCTACACGCTGATGGCGGTCGGCACGCTGGTCTTCGACAAGTCCTCGTACGAGAACGTGGTGTGCCTGGGCCACATCCTCGCCGAGGACGGCCGCAAGATGTCCAAGCACCTGGGCAACATCCTGCAGCCGATCCCGCTCATGGACCAGCACGGCGCGGACGCGGTGCGCTGGTTCATGGCAGCGGGCGGCTCACCGTGGGCGGCCCGCCGCGTGGGCCACGGCACCATCCAGGAGGTCGTGCGCAAGACGCTGCTGACCTACTGGAACACCGTCGCCTTCCAGGCGCTGTACGCCCGCACCTCCGCCTGGGCGCCGAGCGAGGCCGACCCGGCCCCGGCCGACCGCCCGGTGCTGGACCGCTGGCTGCTCTCCGAGCTGCACGCGCTCACCGACCAGGTGACCCAGGCTCTGGAGTCGTACGACACCCAGCGTGCCGGCAAGCTCCTGTCGGCCTTCGTGGACGACCTCTCGAACTGGTACGTCCGCCGCTCGCGCCGTCGCTTCTGGCAGGGCGACAAGTCGGCGCTGCGCACGCTGCACGAGGTCCTCGAGACGGTCACCAGGCTCATGGCGCCGATCACCCCGTTCATCACCGAGCGGGTCTGGCAGGACCTGGTGGTGCCGGTGACCCCGGGCACCGTGGAGTCCGTGCACCTGGCGTCCTGGCCGGAGGCGGACCTGTCCGCGATCGACCCGGAGCTGTCGAAGCAGATGGTGCTGGTCCGCCGCCTGGTGGAGCTGGGCCGTGCCACGCGCGCGGAGTCGGGCGTCAAGACGCGCCAGCCGCTGTCCCGCGCGCTGATCGCCGCGGCCGGCTTCGACACCCTGGACCGGGAGCTGCACTCGCAGATCACCGAGGAGCTGAACGTCGAGGCGCTCGCCTCCCTCGCCGAGGTCGGCGGCTCGCTGGTCGACACCACGGCGAAGGCGAACTTCCGCGCGCTGGGCAAGCGCTTCGGCAAGCGCGTCCAGGACGTGGCCAAGGCCATCGCGAACGCCGACGCGGCGGCACTGTCCCTGGCGCTGCGCGAGGGCACGGCGTCGGTGGACGTCGACGGGGAGAGGGTCGACCTGGCCCCCGACGAGGTGATCATCACGGAGACCCCGCGCGAGGGCTGGTCGGTGGCGTCCGACGTCGGCGCGACGGTCGCCCTCGACCTGGAGATCACCGAGGAGCTGCGGCAGGCGGGCCTCGCCCGTGACGCGATCCGGCTGATCCAGGATGCCCGCAAGAACAGCGGCCTGGACGTCGCCGACCGGATCGCGCTGCGCTGGACCGCGACGGACCCGGAGGTCATCGCGGCCCTGAGCCGGCACACGGAGCTGCTCGCCGAGGAGGTGCTCGCCACGGACTTCGCCCAGGGCGAGGCGGACGACAGCTACGGTGAGCCGTTCACCGACGAGTCCCTGACCCTCACCTTCCGCCTGCGCAAGGCGTAGCGGCACACGCGAAGGCCCGGGCCCACCAAAAAATCTTGGTGGGCCCGGGCCTTCGGCGTTGCGTACGCACGCACAACCGCTCCCACACTCGAACACAGAGGGCATAACCCCCCGAACACGCGTAGCAACAGGGCGGGGCTCCGGATCGAATCCGGAGCCCCGCCCTGAATGTTGCCGACGCCTACGGCCTGGTCGTTCCCGTCAGTTGTCGTCCTCGTCGATGAGGAACCCGCGCATCGGCGAGGGTGCCTGACCCATCGGTCCCGGACCCTGCGGACGCACCGGCGCCATCGGCTGGGTCATCGCCGGGGACATCTGCTGCTGACCGCCGTAGGACGGAGCAGCGGGACCACCGTGACCGTGACCGTGACCGCCCATCGTCTGGTTGCCGCCGTACGACGGGGCGCTCGCCCCTGCGGGAGCCATCGAGGGCGCCGCCGGCGACGGCAGGGAGGGGGCGGCCGGGGTGCGCGGCGGGGCCAGCGAGTCGTCGGCCTGGGTCTCCAGCTGGCGCAGCTGCGACTCCAGGTACGACTTCAGCCGCGTGCGGTACTCGCGCTCGAAGCCACGCAGGTCCTCGACCTTGCGCTCCAGCGTGGCGCGGGCGGACTCCAGGGAGCCCATCGCGACACGGTGCTTCTCCTGCGCGTCCCGCTCCAGGGCGTCGGCCTTGGCACGGGCGTCGCGCTCCAGACCCTCGGCGCGGCTGCGGGCCTCGCCGACGATCTTGTTGGCCTCGGAGCGGGCCTCGGCGATCGCCTGGTCGGCGGTCTGCTGGGCCAGCGAGAGGACACGCGCGGCGCTGTCGCCGCCGGGGCCCTGACCGGGCATGCCCGGACCGCCCATGGGGCCGCCCATCGGACCGCCCATGGGCCCGCCCATCGGCTGCTGCATCGGGGGCTGGCCCATCGGCCCCGGACCCATCGGACCCTGGCCCATCGGGCCGGGACCCTGCGGACCGCCCGGTCCACCCGGACCGGGGGGCAGCTGCGGGGCACCGCTCGGCAGCTGGGGCGGGCCACCCATGGGGCCACCCATCTGCTGCTGCGGCGGGCCCGATATCCCGGCGGGGACAGGAGCACCCGGACCGCGCATGCCCTGCGGCTGGTCCTGCGGCTCCGGGGGCTTGCGCATGTTCTGCTGGTTCTGCGCCGCGGCACGCGTGGCAGCGGCCAGCTTGGCGCGCAGGTCCTCGTTCTCCCGCAGCAGACGGGTCAGTTCGGCTTCGACCTCGTCGAGGAAGGCATCGACCTCGTCCTCGTCATAGCCTTCTCGGAGGCGGACGGTCGTGAACTGCTTGTTCCGCACGTCCTCGGGGGTCAACGGCATCTCTTCACCTCAACGTAGTCATCGGCAGTCGGCAAGACCGTATCGTCCACATTCACCTCGCGAGACTGCCCACGATGGAGATCAGGATGTAGACGATGATCATCAGAACGAAGAAGGACAGGTCAAGCGCCACGCCCCCGAGACGCAGCGGCGGAATGAACCGCCGCAGAAGCTTCAACGGTGGATCGGTGACAGTGTAGGTGGCCTCCAGAACGACCACCATCGCCTTGCCGGGTTGCCATGAGCGGGCGAACTGGAAGACGTAGTCCATGACCAACCGGAAAATCAGCACCACGAGGAAGCACATCAGCACGATGTAGACAACCTCCAGGAACACGCCCATGATCCGTGTGCTTCCCTCTCCCCTGTTCCGCGCTCTCTCCGGTGGTGCTCTCAGCTCTGGTTGAAGAACCCGCCCTCTGCGATGCGGGCCTTGTCCTCCGCCGTGACATCGACGTTAGCAGGAGACAACAAGAACACCTTCTGCGTCACCCGCTCGATACTTCCATGAAGACCAAACACCAAACCGGCCGCAAAGTCGACAAGTCGCTTCGCATCTGTGTCATCCATCTCAGTCAGATTCATGATCACCGGCGTGCCCTCACGGAAGTGTTCCCCGATGGTACGGGCCTCGTTGTAGGTCCGGGGGTGAAGCGTGGTGATCCGGTACGGCTCTCGTTCGGACACGACCTTGGGCATGATCACCGGCGCGTTCTTCTCCAGACTCTGACGTTCTTGTGTGATGGACGCCACGGGCGCGATGCGAGCCGGACGCCCTGATTCCGCGGGTAGCGAAGCCGATTGGGGTGCCGGATCGCGCGGTGCCGGCGGCTGCACCATTCGCATCGATTCGTCCCTTTGAGGCTGAAGTGCCTGATGTGACTGGTGAGACGGATCATGCCGCCTGCGATCCCGCTCCGGCTCCGGGTCGAGCTCGGGCTCGAAGTCGTCGTCGGGGTCGAAGCCCCGGCCGTCGTACCCATCGTCCTCCACGAGGCCGAGGTAGACCGCCATCTTGCGCATCGCGCCGGCCATGCTCTGAGTCCTCCGCTCTGTGGTGGATCTGCTGACGACTGCCAAGTGCCTGCGATCCACGAGGTCGTTATGCCCGTCTATGGGCGGTAATGACCATATTTTCTGCTGTGGTCCGACTTCTTGGCGACGTTACCCGAGCCTGGGGCGGACTCCGAGTACCGCAGTGCCGACGCGCACATGTGTCGCCCCGGCGGCCACGGCCTCCTCGAGGTCCGCACTCATTCCCGCCGAGACCATGGTTGCAGCCGGATGGGCTCGGCGCAGGTCGGTCGACAAATCCATCAACCGTCCGAACGCCGCCCGTTGACGCCCCGCGTACTCTCCGGTGAGCGGCGCGACAGTCATCAGCCCGTCCAGCCGCAGTCCCGGAGCGTCCGCTACAAGGTCGCCCAACTCTTCGATTCCCGGGGGCGCCACGCCCCCGCGCTCTCCGCGCTCGCTCTCGTCCGCGTCGAGTGCGACCTGGATGAGGCAACCCAGCTCGCGGCCGGTCCGCACGGCCTCCTTCGAAAGCGCCGTGACGAGCCGGGAACGATCGACGGACTGCACGAAATCCGCGTAACCGACCACGGATCGCACCTTGTTGGTCTGCAACTGACCGACAAAATGCCATCTGAGCGGCAGATCCGAGCAAGCGGCCGCCTTGGGCGCCGCGTCCTGGTCGCGGTTCTCGGCGACGTCCCGGACGCCCAGTTCCGAGAGAATGCGCACATCGCTCGCGGGATAGGTCTTGGTGACCACGATCAGGGTCACCTCCTCGCGCTTACGCCCCGCGGCCGCGCACGCAGCCGCGATGCGGTCCTCGACCTTCGCGAGGTTCGCGGCGATTTGATGCTTACGGTCCGTCATGCCCCATCAGTCCAGCCAGACATATCCCGCGAGTCGCCCGGTGGTGCGGTCGCGGCGATACGAGAAATGATCGCCCGATTCCAGCGTGCACACCGGCGACTGCGCCCGGTCGCACACCCCGAGCCGTTCGAGCTGCGCGTGCACGCCGGCGGCCACGTCGACCGCGGGTGTACCCCAGCTGGTCTCGGCGTGTGCCGCCGGTTCGACGGCGGACACCTCGGCGCGCATCGTCTCGGGCACCTCGTAGCACCGACCGCAGACCGTGGGTCCCGTGCGGGCGACGATCCGGGACGGCTCGGCGCCCAGTTCCATCATCGCTCGCACCGCGGCGGGGACGACTCCGGCGACCATGCCGGGTCGGCCCGCGTGGGCGGCGGCGGCGATCCCGGCGACCGGATCGGCGAGCAGGACGGGGGTGCAGTCGGCGGTGAGCACGGCGAGGGCGAGTCCGCGCCGTGCGGTGACGATCGCGTCAACCTCGGGCACTGGATTTTCACCCCAGGGTGCGTCCACCACGGCGACGCCGGACCCGTGCACCTGGTTCATCCAGACCACGTGGCCGGGGTCGAGCCCCAGCGACCTCGCGGCCAGACCCCGGTTGGTGGTCACGGCCCCGGGATCGTCCCCGACGGCGCCGCCGAGGTTGAGCTCCTCGTACGGAGCGGCGCTCACCCCGCCCCACCGGTCGGTGAAGGCGAAGTGCGCGCCGCTCGCGGTGTCGCGCTGTCCTATCACTTGAGGAAGTCCGGGACGTCCAGCTCCTCGGCCGTGCTGTCCGAGTAGGTCCGCGACGACGGGATCGGCGGGGTGATCGGGCGCTCGCTCACCGGCTCCGGAGCGGGGGCGGGCTCCGGCACCTCCTTCGGCGTGACGCTGCCGAGCGAGCCGAAGGACGGGCGGCTGTCGGCGGGACGCGACGGAGTCGGCTCCTCGCGCCGGGCCGAGGACGAGCCGAGGACGTTCTCCCGCTTGGCCGGGGGCTGGCCGCCGTCGAAGCCGGCGGCGATCACGGTGACCCGGACCTCGTCGCCGAGGGCGTCGTCGATGACGGCGCCGAAGATGATGTTCGCCTCGGGGTGCGCGGCCTCGCTCACCAGCTGGGCGGCCTCGTTGATCTCGAAGAGACCGAGGTCGGAGCCGCCGGAGATGGACAGCAGCACCCCGCGGGCGCCGTCGATGGAGGCCTCGAGCAGCGGCGAGGAGATGGCCATCTCGGCCGCGGCCACCGCGCGGTCGTCGCCGCGGGCCGAACCGATGCCCATGAGGGCCGAACCGGCTTCGGACATAACGGACTTCACGTCGGCGAAGTCGAGGTTGATCAGACCGGGCGTGGTGATGAGGTCGGTGATGCCCTGGACACCGGAGAGCAGGACCTGGTCCGCCGACTTGAAGGCGTCGAGCACGGAGACCTGGCGGTCCGAGATGGACAGCAGTCGGTCGTTCGGGATGACGATGAGGGTGTCGACCTCTTCGCGAAGCTCGGCGATGCCGTCCTCGGCCTGGTTGGCCCGGCGCCGGCCCTCGAAGGTGAACGGGCGCGTGACCACACCGATGGTGAGGGCGCCCAGCGAGCGAGCGATGTTGGCCACGACGGGCGCGCCGCCGGTGCCGGTGCCGCCGCCTTCACCGGCCGTCACGAAGACCATGTCGGCCCCCTTGAGGACCTCCTCGATCTCCTCGCGGTGATCCTCGGCGGCCTTGCGGCCGACGGCCGGGTTGGCTCCGGCGCCGAGTCCGCGGGTGAGTTCGCGGCCGACGTCCAGCTTGACGTCGGCGTCGCTCATCAACAGAGCTTGCGCGTCGGTGTTGATGGCGATGAACTCGACGCCCTTGAGACCGACCTCGATCATCCGGTTGATGGCATTGACACCACCGCCGCCGACACCGATGACCTTGATGACTGCGAGGTAGTTCTGCGGTGCTGCCACGTCGAAGGCCTCTCGCCTCGAATTACGTGCCGCCGTCCCGCGGGTGCTCCGCGGCCCGACGGCTGATGCCGAATGGGACGGTCCGAACGCCGACCCGAACCCTAACCCTGAAGTTTAGGGTTACCAGTGTGTCTGTTCCTTGGACTCTTCCGAACAGGACACTAAGTCGACAAGTGGCGCACGTTCAACGAACACGCCGAACCTCCCGTCTTTCTTTTCACCCTATGTGATCAGCCGTAGCGCTGCCCAATCAGGGTGCGGGCCTGTTTCGACGGGCGTCAACTCCCCGATGACGCAGGGGCGGTGGGAACACTCACGTCGAAGTGCCGGGCGCCGGGAGCCGCTTTCATCAGCGCAATCAGCGTGACCGCCTTCGCCCGGCCCTTCTCGCTACTGCCCCACATGACGGTCCGCCCGCCGCTCAACTCCAGGGAGATGGAGTCATAGGAGCCGACCTTGACGTTCCTCACGTCGCGGGCCACTGCGGCGGGAATATCCTGGACCACACGGGCCGCGGCTCGGTCGAGCCTGCCGACACCGAAGCGCCGCTGAGCGGCGGAGTGCCCCACGGTCAATTGCAGCGTGGGAACGGCCTTCGGAGGGCTCGAAACCGTGGCGAACCGCACGCCTTCCCGGTCCACTTCGATGAACTTTCCGGCGTTCCCTACGAGCAGAACCGGAGTACGCTCAGTCACTTTCAGCCCGACGCCCTGCGGCCAGGACCGGGCGACCTCGACCGAGTCGATTCGGGGCAATTTCCGGCGCAGCCGTGCCTCGATCGCATCGGTGTCGAGTGAAATCAGGGGCGTTCCGAGCCGTACGCCGGCCGCCTCACGCACCTCGGCGCGGCTGAGGACGCGCGTGCCGGAGACGGAGACATGCTGCACGCGCAGCCACGGAGAGCCGTACAGCAGCCAGATGGAGCCACCGCTCGCCAACACCACCACGAGCGTAAGGATGATGAGCATACGAAGACGGAGCAATCGCCGCAGACGGGACAGCCGGGGCGAAACGGACTCCAACTTCTGCCGTTCGCCGCGTTCGGCGGTGGTAGGTCCGGCCACGCTCCCTGCCTTCCCTCGTTCCGGTGCGGTTCGCCTCCGGGGCACGCCGTCCGGTGCCGGGAGCCCGGTCGTGCTCAGCCCTGCGGGCTTCCGCGTTCCCCCGGTGTCCCGGCCTTGCCGGAGCCGGGGGAACCCCACGACCTCCCGGCACCGGTGCGCGCCCCTTCGGCTCACTCACCGATGCGTTACTGGTGGTGACGCGAGGCGATCGCCTCGTACACCATGCCGACGAGCAGGTCGTCGGCGTCCCGGCGGCCGAACTCACCGGCGGCACGGGACATCTCGTACAGCCGGTGCGGGTCGGCGAGCACGGGCAGAACGTTCTGCTGGATCCACTCGGGCGTGAGTTCCGCGTCGTCGACCAGCAGCCCGCCCCCGGCCTTGACCACCGGCTGGGCGTTCAGCCGCTGTTCACCGTTGCCGATGGGCAGCGGAACATAGGCGGCCGGAAGTCCGACGGCGGACAGTTCGGCGACGGTCATCGCGCCCGCGCGGCAGAGCATCATGTCTGCCGCGGCGTACGCGAGGTCCATCCGGTCCACGTACGGTACCGGGATGTACGGCGGCATCCCCGGCATCTGGTGCACCTGCGGCAATTCGTTCTTGGGGCCGACCGCGTGGAGAATCTGGATACCGCACTGCTGGAGGTACGGGGCGACCTGCTGGATCACCTCGTTCAGCCGGCGGGCGCCCTGCGAGCCGCCGGAGACCAGCAGTGTCGGCAGGTTCGGGTCGAGCCCGAACGCGGCGCGGGCCTGCGGGCGTACGGCGGCACGGTCCAGGGTGGCGATGGAGCGGCGCAGCGGGATGCCGATGTAGCGGGCGCCCCGCAGCTTGCTGTCCGGGGTGGAGACGGCGACCTGGGCGGCGTACCGCGAGCCGATCTTGTTGGCCAGACCGGGCCGTGCGTTGGCCTCGTGGATGATGATCGGCACCCCGAGCCGCTTGGCGGCCAGGTAGCCGGGTAGGGCGACATAGCCGCCGAATCCGACGACGGCATCCGCCTTGGTGCGCTCCAGGATCTGCTCCGCCGCCTTGATCGTGCCACGCAGCCGCCCGGGGACGGTGATCAGCTCGGGGGTGGGCCTGCGCGGCAGAGGGACGGCGGGGATCAGCGCGAGCTCATAGCCCCGCTCGGGGACGAGCCGGGTCTCCAGGCCGCGCTCAGTACCCAGGGCCGTGATCCCCACGGTCGGGTCCTGCCTGCGCAGAGCGTCCGCGAGGGCGAGCGCGGGCTCGATGTGGCCGGCGGTCCCCCCACCGGCGAGTACGACATGCACCGAAATTCACCGCTCTCCGGACGGACGCGCCACTCAGGCACGCCGTCGCATCGTGTTCCATCTCCGAGGCCCCCGGTTGGGCACGGCGCCTCCAGACCGCTTTCTACCAAAGCGGGGTTGCCGCATGGCAAGCGCCGCCCGCGCAGCGGGCTCCTCGCGCGCGAAGGCGATCAGCAACCCGATGGCGAACATGGTCGGCAGCAGGGCGGATCCCCCGTAGGAGAACAGCGGGAGGGGGACACCGGCGATCGGCAGCAGGCCGAGCACCGCGCCGATGTTGATCACCGCCTGAGCGATGATCCAGGTGGTCACACCTCCCGCGGCATACCTCACGAAGGGGTCCTCCGTGCGTCCGGCCACGCGGATACCCGCATAGCCTAGAGCCGCGAAGAGGGCGAGCACCGACAGCGTCCCCGCGAGACCCAGTTCCTCACCGGTGACGGCGAAGATGAAGTCGGTGTGCGCTTCGGGTAGTTGGCCCCATTTCTCCACGCTCGCACCGAGTCCGGAACCAAAGATTCCGCCCGAGGCCAGGGCATAGATGCCGTGCACGGCCTGCCAGCAGTCGACGGGACCCGCCTGGGGTTCGGTGGCTCCGATGCAGTCGAGGCGGGCCATGCGGTTCGGGCTCGTCTTGATCAGGAGGAAGCCGATGGCCGCGGCGACGGACAGCACCCCGGCGAACATCCGGGTCGGCGCCCCGGCCAGCCACAGCAGCCCGAAGAGGATCGCCGTCAGGATGATGGCCGTGCCCATGTCACCGCCGAGCATGATCAGCCCGAGCAGCAGGAACGCCACCGGGACCAGTGGCACCAGCATGTGCTTCCACTGCCCGAGCAGCCGCTTCTCCTGCTTGCGCGCGATCAGGTCGGCGCCCCACAGCACGAGCGCGAGCTTGCCGAACTCACTGGGCTGGATCTGGAAGGAACCGCCCAGCGAGATCCAGTTCTGGTTGCCGTTGACCGCCATCCCTATCCCCGGCACCTGCACCAGCACCATCAGGAAGACGGCACCCGCCAGGATCGGGTACGCCAGCGCCCGGTGCAGCTTCACCGGCATCCGGGTGGCGACGAACAGCAGCACGGCCCCGATGGAGGCGGCCAGGAACTGTTTGCGGAAGAAGTAGGACCCGGGCAGCGACATCTGCAGCGCGGTGATCTGGGAGGCCGAGTAGACCATCACCAGCCCCAGCACGGTGATCAGCAGACTCCCGCCGAGGATCAGGTAGTAGGCGGTGAGCGGCCGGTCCCAGGCCCGCCGGGCGCGGAGGAAGAGACGGACGACCGCCTTGTCGCGCGGGACCCGGGAGCCTGCGGGCCGCTTGGGGGTGCGTTGGACGGGAGGACGGCCCGTACGGCTATCGGCCACCGGCGCTCACCCCATCCCGCCGTCGCAGAACGTCCCTCCCCCGGGCTCGGCTTCGCCCGTCCCGGGGGCACCCCCAGGGCGGCAGCGGCTGGCACGGCACCGTGCCGCCGGCGGGAAACCGCCGACGACGCCCCGACCACATCCGAGTCACGCGTCCCTCCAAGGGTCCCCGAAGCGCACCCGCCGTGGCGGAGACCCGCCGTCAGGCGCCCGCTGAGCCGAGCTCGCGCACCGCTTCCGCGAACGCGTCCCCGCGCTTGTTGTAGTTCGCGAACATGTCCATGGAGGCGCACGCGGGGGCCAGCAGCACCGTGTCCCCGGCGTGTGCAAGCCGTTGTGCCTCCCGCACAGCCGCACGCATCGCCCCAGTGTCGGTCCGTTCGAGGTCGACGACGGGTACCTCCGGCGCGTGTCGCGCGAGGGCCTCGCGGATCAGCGCACGATCCGCGCCGATGAGCACCGCGCCCCGAAGCCGCTTCGCCGACGCGGCGACCAGTTCGTCAAAGGTCGCGCCCTTGGCGAGCCCTCCCGCGATCCAGACGATCGACTCGTACGCGGCCAACGAGGCCTGCGCCGCATGCGTGTTGGTGGCCTTGGAGTCGTCGACGTACGCGACCCCGTCCACCTCCGCCACGTGCGCGATGCGGTGGGCGTCCGGGGTGAAGGCCCGCAGGCCGTCCCGTACGGCCTGCGCGGGCACCCCGAAGGCGCGCGCGAGGGCCGCCGCGGCAAGGGCGTTGGCGATGTTGTGCGGGGCCGGCGGGTTGACGTCGGAGATCTCGGCCAGCCCCTGCGCGTTCTTCTGCCGGTTCTCGACGAACGCGCGGTCGACCAGGATGCCGTCCACGACGCCGAGTTGGGACGGGGCGGGCGTGCCCAGCGTAAAGCCGACGGCCCGGCAGCCCTCCTCGACGTCCGCCTCGCGCACCAGGTCCTCGGTCGCCTTGTCGGCCACGTTGTAGACGCAGGCGACCCGATTCCCCTCGTAGATGCGGCCCTTGTCGGCGGCGTACGCCTCCATGGAGCCGTGCCAGTCGAGGTGGTCGGGCGCGAGGTTGAGCACGGCGGCCGAGTGGGCGCGGAGCGACGGGGCCCAGTGGAGCTGATAGCTCGACAACTCCACCGCGAGGACGTCGTACTGCTCCTCGCCGAGGACGACGTCCAGCAGCGAGACCCCGATGTTGCCGACGGCGGCCGTGCGCAGGCCCGCCGCCTTCAGGATCGAGGCCAGCATCTGCACGGTCGTGGTCTTGCCGTTGGTGCCCGTCACCGCGAGCCAGGGCGCGGCGTCGGGGCCGCGCAGCTGCCAGGCCAGTTCGACGTCGCCCCAGACCGGGACGCCCGCCTTCGCCGCGGCCCCGAAGAGCGGCTTGTCGGGCTTCCAGCCGGGTGCGGTGACGATCAGCTCGGTGCCTTCGGGCAGGGTCGCTCCGTCGCCGAGCCGGACCGTGACGCCGAGCGCCTCCAGCTCCGCGGCCTGCGCCCGGGCGCGCTCGTCGTCGCCGTCGTTGACGACGGTGACGATCGCGCCGAGCCCGTGCAGCACCTTGGCCGCCGGGACGCCGGAGACGCCGAGTCCGGCGACGGTGACGTGCTTGCCCTGCCAGTCGGTCACTTTTCCGCTGCCCATCCCGCGTAGAAGATGCCCAGACCCACGATGACGCAGATGCCCTGAATGATCCAGAAGCGGACCACCACAAGGACCTCGGACCACCCCTTGAGCTCGAAGTGGTGCTGGAGTGGAGCCATCCGGAAGACCCGGCGGCCGGTGAGGCGGAACGAGCCGACCTGGATGACCACCGACATGGTGATCAGGACGAAGAGGCCGCCGAGCAGCGCGAGCAGCAGCTCGGTGCGGGAGCAGATCGCGAGACCGGCGAGCGCGCCGCCCAGGGCCAGCGAGCCGGTGTCGCCCATGAAGATCTTGGCGGGCGAGGTGTTCCACCACAGGAAGCCGAGGCAGGCGCCCATCAGCGCGGAGGAGACGACCGCCAGGTCGAGCGGATCCCGTACCTCGTAACAGGCGGCCGGGTTGGTCAGGGTCTGCGCGTTGGCGCAGGACTCCTGGAACTGCCAGACGCCGATGAACGTGTAGGCGCCGAAGACGAGCACGGAGGCGCCGGTGGCGAGGCCGTCGAGACCGTCGGTGAGGTTCACGCCGTTCGACATGGCGAGGATCATGAAGATCGCCCAGACCACGAAGAGCACCGGGCCGATGGTCCAGCCGAAGTCCTGCACGAAGGAGAGCTTCGTGGAGGCCGGGGTGTTGCCCCGGGCGTCGGCGAACTGCAGGGCCAGCACGGCGAATGTGATGCCGACGATCAGCTGGCCGGCCATCTTCGCCTTGGCCCGCAGACCGAGCGAGCGCCGCTTGACGATCTTGATGTAGTCGTCGAGGAAACCGACCAGGCCCATGCCGGCCATCAGGCCGAGCACCAGCACCCCGGAGAAGGTCGGCGGCTTGCCGGTGATGACCTTGGACAGGAAGTACGCGGCGATCGTCGCCAGGATGAAGGCGATACCGCCCATGGTCGGCGTACCGCGCTTGCTGTGGTGCTCGCGCGGGCCGTCGTCACGGATGTACTGGCCGTAGCCCTTGCGGGCCAGCAGCTTGATCAGCAGCGGGGTGCCGATCAGGGTGAAGAACAGACCAATGACTCCTGCGAACAGGATCTGCTTCATCATCGGGCGGCAACCTCACCCTCGGCACCGGTCTCGAGCAGCGCCTGCGCCACGCTCTCGAGTCCGACCGACCGGGACGCCTTCACGAGCACGACGTCTCCTGGGCGCAGCTCGCTGCGCAACAGGTCGACCGCCGCCTGTGCGTCGGACACGTGCACCGACTCCTCACCCCACGAACCCTCGTTATATGCGCCCAGTTGCAGCCAGGACGCTTCCCTGCCCCCGACCGCGACGAGCTTGCTGACGTTGAGTCGGACGGCGAGCCGTCCGACGGCGTCGTGCTCGGCGAGCGCCTCGTCCCCGAGCTCGGCCATCTTGCCGAGCACCGCCCATGTGCGCCGCCCCTTGCCCATCGCCACGAGCGCGCGCAGGGCGGCCCTCATGGACTCGGGGTTGGCGTTGTAGGCGTCGTTGACGACCGTCACGCCGTCCGGGCGCTCGGTGACCTCCATCCGCCAGCGGGAGAGGGTGCCCGCCTCGGAGAGTGCGGTGGCGATCTCTTCCGCGGACATGCCCAGCTCATGGGCGACGGCGGCCGCGGCGAGCGCGTTCGACACGTGGTGCTCACCGTACAGGCGCATGGTCACATCGCTGCACCCGGAGGGTGTGTGAAGGCTGAAGGCAGGCTGTCCACTGTCCGTGAGTCGCACATTCTCGGCGCGTACGTCCGCTTCGTCGGACTCTCCGAAAAGCAGCACCTTCGCCGGCGTACGGGTCGCCATGGCCCGTACGAGCGGATCATCGGCATTGAGCACCGCGACGCCGCCCTCGTCCTTGGAGGGCAGGCTTTCGACGAGTTCGCCCTTCGCCTGGGCGATCTGCTCCCGGCCGCCGAACTCGCCGATGTGGGCGGTGCCGACGTTGAGCACGACGCCGATCCTCGGCGGGGTGAGCCCGGTGAGGTAGCGGATGTGGCCGATACCGCGCGCGCCCATCTCCAGGACGAGGAACCGCGTCTCCTCGGTGGCGCTGAGAGCCGTGAGCGGCAGCCCGATCTCGTTGTTGAACGAGCCGGGCGTCCACACCGTCGGCGCCTTGCGCTGGAGCACCTGGGCGATGAGGTCCTTGGTGCTGGTCTTGCCCGCGGAGCCGGTGAGGGCCACGAGGGTCGCCCCGAGCCGCCGTACGACGTGCCGCGCGAGGGCGCCGAGGGCGGCCTGTACGTCGTCCACGACGATCGCGGGCACACCGACGGGGCGGGACGCCAGGACGGCGGCGGCACCCGCCTGCACGACCGCGGGCGCGAAGTCGTGTCCGTCCACGCGCTCGCCGACGAAGGCGACGAAGAGGCAACCGGGCTCCACCTCGCGGGAGTCCCGGACGACGGGCCCGGTGACCCGGGCGGACGGGTCCGGTATGTCATGCATCTGCCCGCCGACGACTGTTGCAATCTCGGCGAGGGAGAGGGCGATCACAAGTTCATCCCTGGGTCTTCTGGATAGCTTCGCGAAGCACCTGGCGGTCGTCGAAGGGACGGACCACTCCGGCGATGTCCTGGCCCTGTTCGTGGCCCTTGCCCGCGACCAGCACGGCGTCCCCGGGCCGCGCACGGGCGACGGCGGCGGCGATGGCGGCGGCACGGTCCTCGAAGACCTGCACCTCGCCGCGCTCGTGCGCGGGTACGGACGCCGCGCCCTCGAGCATGGTGGCGAGGATCGCCAGGGGATCCTCGGAGCGAGGGTTGTCGGAGGTCAGCACGGCGGTGTCGGCGAGCCGGGCCACGGCGGCGCCCATCGGGGCGCGCTTCGTGGTGTCCCGGTCGCCGCCGCAGCCGAGCACGACGTGCAGCTTGCCCTCGGTGACCTTGCGCAGGGCGCGCAGCACCGATTCGACGGCGTCGGTCTTGTGCGCGTAGTCGACGACCGCGAGGTAGGGCTGCCCGGCGTCCACGCGCTCCAGGCGGCCCGGGACACCCGGCACCGCGGCGACACCGTCGGCGGCGGTCTGCGGGTCGACGCCGGCCTCGGCGAGGGCGGCGATCGCGGCGAGAGTGTTGGCCACGTTGAAGGGGCCCGGGAGCGGCGACCTGGCGGCGACGCGCTGGTCCTTGGGGCCGATCACGGTGAACGTGGAGTCCAGCGGGCCGACCTTGACGTCCTCGGCACGCCAGTCCGCGTCGGGGTGCCCCTCGGCGGAGTACGTGACGACCGGGACGTCGGCGTCCTTCACCAGCCTGCGGCCGTACTCGTCGTCGTGGTTGACGACGCCGAGGCGGCTGCGCCTGCGGGTGAACAACTGTGCCTTGGCCCGGTAGTAGTCCTCCATGTCGGAGTGGAACTCCATGTGCTCCGGGCTGAGGTTGGTGAAGACCGCGATGTCGAAGACGCAGCCGTCGACCCGGCCGAGGACCAGCGCGTGGCTGGAGACCTCCATCGCGACCGCCTCGACACCGCGCTCGCGCATGACCGCGAACAGGGCCTGCAGATCGGTCGCTTCGGGGGTGGTGCGCTCGGACTTGATGCGCTCGTCGCCGATGCGCATCTCGACGGTGCCGATGAGTCCGGTGCTGCGGGTGGTCCGCAGACCGCCCTCGACGAGGTAGGCGGTCGTGGTCTTGCCGGAGGTGCCCGTGATGCCGATCTGGAGCAGGTCGCGTCCCGGGGCGCCGTAGACGGTGGCCGCCAGTTCGCCCATCCGCCCCCGTGGATCGTCGGCCACCAGGACCGGGAGTCCGGTGGCGGCGGCGCGCTCGGCGCCGGCCGGGTCGGTCAGCACGGCGACCGCACCGAGGCCGGCGGCCTGGGTGACGAAGTCGGCGCCATGGGCCCGGGCACCGGGCAGGGCGGCGTACAGGTCGCCGGGGCGGACGGCGCGTGAGTCATGGGTGATGCCCGTGACCTCGGCGGCGTTCTCCGGGGCGGCGACTCCCAGCTGATCGGCGAGCTCCGCGAGGGACGTGGCGGAGACGTGCACCGGTCGCGGCGGTCCCGGATATGTCACGGAAGCGCCTTTCTGGGTGGTGGGGGACTGATCAGCGTGTGGCACGGCGGTGAGCGTACCGGGAGTACCCCCGACGGGGCTAAAAGGGAGCCCGGCCGAAGCGTGGTCCGGTGGTGCGGCACGGGTGGGCGGGGACGAGGGCGGGGCGTGGTTTCCCGGATCTGGGGTGATCGTTGTCACGAGCTGGTTCCTGGTCGGTCTTTCCCGTAGTGCTGATCATGGCGTGAACGTGACAGGCAGGTTCGCGGCGGGTGCCCCGGTGGGCGGGACCTGGAGCGTCTTCAGGGCGAACTCCATGACCTGCTTGAAGATGGGGCCGCAGATCTGGCCGCCGTAGTAGCTGCCCTTGGTGGCGTTCTGGATGGCGCAGTAGACGGTGACACGGGGGTTGTCCGCGGGGGCGAACCCGGCGAAGGAAGAGGTGTAGCCGCGGTACTTGCCGGTGGCCGGATCCACGCGGTTGGCCGTACCTGTCTTGCCCGCCACCCGGTAGCCGGGGATACGGGCCTTGGTGCCCGTGCCCTCCTGATCGTCCACGACGGACTCCAGCATCTGGGCGAGAGTCTTCGCCGTCCGGTCGCTGACGACCCTGCTCTCCTCGGGCTTGGGTGCCGGTGTGAAGCGGCCGTCCGGGCCCTTCGTGCCGCGCACCAGGGTGGGCTCGACGCGCACGCCGCCGTTGGCGATGGTCGAGTACACGGATGCGGCCTGGACCGCGTTGATCGACACGCCCTGACCGAAAGGAATCGTGTACTGCTGCGACGTCGACCACTTGTCCGGCGGTGCGAGGATGCCGTTCGTCTCGCCGGGGAACCCGAGGCCGGTGGGGCTGCCGATGCCGAACTTGCGCAGATACGAGTAGAGGACCCGGTTCGCGTCCTGCTGCGTCTTGCCCAGCTGGCCCGTCGCGAGGATGGTGCCGATGTTGCTGGACTTGGCGAGGACGCCGTTGAGCGTCAGGTCCCAGGTCGCGTGGTCGATGTCGTCCTGGAAGAGCCGGTCGCCGCGGTGCAGCCGGTTGGGCACGACGACGTGGGTCATCGGAGTGGCGACGTTCTCCTGGAGCACGGCGGCCATCGACATGACCTTGGCGGTGGAACCGGGCTCGTAGGCGTCCTGGAGGGCCGCGTTGCCGAGCGCCGAGGCACTGGCCTTGGACAGGTCGTTGGGGTCGAAGCCGGGCGAGTTCGCCATGGCCAGGATCTGGCCGGTCCTGGTGTCCTGCACCACCACGTATCCCCGGTCGGCCTTGGACTGCTTCACCTGCTCGGTGATGGCGTTCTGGGCGGCCCACTGGATGTCGCGGTCGATGGTCAGCTCGACTTCGGAGCCGGCCACGGCGGGTGTCTCGGCGGAGCCCGCGGTGGGCACCAGCCGCCCGCCCGACTGGGCGTAGCGGATCTTCCCGTCCTTGCCGGCCAGCTCCTCGTTCAGCTGCTGCTCGACACCGCCGCCCCCCTTGCCCTCGGCGTTGACCCAGCCCAGTATCCCGGCGCCGAGGTCGCCGTTGGGGTAGACGCGCTTGGTGGTGGGCTCGGCGAGGACGCCCGCGAGGACGTTGACCGTGCCCTTGTCGGTCCTGGCCTTGGTCGCGAGCGTGTTCTTCAGGTCCTTGATCTGGTTCCACACCTGAGGGGTCTGCCGGTGGGCCAGCAGGGCATAGCGGGTGTGGGGGGTCCTGAGCTTCTTGGTGACCGCGTCGGTGTCCTGGCCGATGATCGGGGCGAGCAGCGCGGCGGCTTGCTCGGGGGCGTCCGGGACACCGGTCGAGTCCGAGCTGAACAGGGTCGGGTCGGCCGTGATGTCGTACGCGTCCTCGCTCGTCGCGAGCTCGACGCCGTTGCGGTCGACGATCTCGCCGCGGACGGCGGCCAGGGTGCGGCCGACATACCGGTTCTGGTCCGCCTTGGCCGCGTACGCGCTCGCGTCCACGGCCTGCACCTGGAGCAGCCGAACGACAAAGGTGATCAGCACCAGGGTCAGGGCGAGTCCGACCATCCGCAGCCGGGGGCGGGGGCTGCCGAGCCGGATGGCACCCCGCGCGGCGCCGTGGGCCTGGACCGGGCGCCGCGCGGGGCGGGCGCCGGGGCTCGGGCGGGCACCGGGGCTCTGCCGGGCGCCTGGGCTCTGGCGGGCGCCGGGACCCGGGCGGCGCCGGGGGTCGGGGCGCGCGGGGCCGGGCACGCGGCGCCGAGGCGATTCCCTGTCGGACACTTCCGTCACCTGCCGGGGGTCGTGGAGGGGTGTGCGGACGGGGTGGAGGAGGCCGTCGGGGAGGTGGGTGCGGTCGGTGAGCCGGACGCGGCCGAGGGGCCGGCCGCCGGGCGCCCGCTCGGTGACGGCGACGCCGCCGTGCTGGGGTAGGAGCCGAGCACCTCGGGCGGGCGCAGGGCGGCGGGGCTCGCAGCGGGCTGCTGGGGGGCGGCCGAGGGCGCGCCCTTGACGCTGCCGCCGGGATTGAGGAAGGCGGGGTCGCCACCGGGGACCATGCCGAGTTCGCGGGCGCGGCGCTGAAGGGCGTCGGGGGCCGAGTAGGCGTCCACGTCGCGCTGGAGCGCCTGCTCCTCGTCGGTGAGGTTCTTGGTCTGCCGCTGCAGGTCGTCGAGCTGGAACGACCCCTCGCTGAGCGCGGAGTTCAGCACCAGGAGCCCGAGGAGTCCGCCGCCGAGCAATGCGACGACGAGCAGGACGAAGGGGGTGCGGGCGGCTCCGGAGCCACCGCCGACGGGGATCAGCCGGGCGAGCCGCGCGGCCCGCCCCTTGAGTACGGGTTTCCCGCTCACACACCCTCCCGCCGCGCGTTCACGTCCGCACGTCCCCTCGTCATCGGCAACCGGCGCCCTCGAGGTGGCCCGGTGGGGGCGCAGTACCGCTTCCCGGGCGTCCGGGGCCCGGGCGGGCGCCCGGCGGCCGTCCGCACGCCCGCGGGTACGCCGGGTCTCCTGGTCACTCCCCCACCCCTCCCGTACGGCTCACTCGGCGTCCTCACGGATTCGCTCGGCGCCACGCAGACGTGCCGGGGCCGCCCGGCGGTTCACGGCGACCTCCTCCTCGGTGGGAAGTTCGGCACCGCGGGTGAGGAGCTTGAGCCGGGGTTGGTAGCGCTCGGGGACGACCGGCAGCCCGGGCGGGGCGGTCGTGGCGGCTCCGGCCGCGAACACATGCTTGACCAGGCGGTCTTCGAGGGAGTGGTAGGACAGGACAGCGATCCGGCCCCCCACGGCGAGCGCCTTCACGGCCGCGGGGATCGCCCTCTCCAGGACGGCGAGTTCGCCGTTGACCTCGATACGCAGCGCCTGGAACGTGCGCTTGGCCGGGTTGCCGCCGGTCCGCTTGGCGGCCTGCGGCAGCGCGTCCCGGATCAGCTCCACGAGGCGCGCGCTGTTGCTGAAGGGCTCCTTCTCGCGCTCGCGCACGATCGCGGACACGATCCGCTTGGCCTGCTTCTCCTCGCCGTAGGTGCGCAGGATCCGCACGAGTTCGCCCGCCGGGTAGGTGTTGAGGACCTCGGCGGCGCTCATGCCCGTCGTCTGGTCCATGCGCATGTCGAGCGGGGCGTCCTGGGCGTAGGCGAAACCGCGCTCCGCCTCGTCGAGTTGCATGGAGGAGACGCCGAGGTCGAACAGCACTCCCTGGACCCTGGGGGTGCCCAGCCGGTCGAGCACGACGGGGAGTTCGTCGTAGACGGCGTGCACCAGGGTGGCCCGCTCCCCGAACGGGGCGAGCCGCTCACCGGACAGGCGCAGCGCCTCCTTGTCACGGTCGAGCGCCACGAGCCGGGCCTCGGGGAAGCGCGTCAGCAGCGCCTCGCTGTGGCCGCCGAGCCCGAGGGTGCAGTCGACGACGACGGCCCCCGGCTCGGCCAGGGCCGGGGCCAGCATGTCCAGACACTGCCGGAGCATGACGGGCACGTGTCGACTCTTGCTCAACGAGGCCTCTCAGTCCGGCGCGGCCGGGTCCGCGCGGCCGGTCCCCGCCCTCACCCGGCCGTCGCCGGGGCCCCGGCGAATGGGATGGCTGCCGGCGCCGGAAGCGTCAGCCGACCGGGACGGGAGGAGGCCGAGCCGTACGTACGCGCCGCGCACGCGGGGAGAAACCGGCGCGCTGCCGGTGGCTCCGGGGTGAACAGTCCGCAGGGAGATCATCTCGTCTCCCGTTCGCGTCACTTTAGTCCACCCTGTCTTGCGGTCAATCAACCGCCCTGCGCGTCGTGCTTCCGGGCCTCACGGTGGCACGGTTCGAAGGGTTTCACACGTCCGGCGGAGGTTTCGCCTTCTGTGTGGGTTGCCTCACAACAAGCATCGAAGACGTTCTTTGTGCGCTCTCACAGCAGGCCGGGATCATCTGTGACCAGTAACGTCGTGGGTATGACGACTTCCGCATCCGTTCCCGCCGGTCCCGAAGGCGCCATAGTAGGCACCGTCACCGATCGCCTCGTCGATGCCAATGAGCGGTACGCCGCCGCGTTCACCGATCCCGGGATGGACGCCCGCCCCGTGCTGCGCGTGGCGGTGGTGGCGTGCATGGACGCCCGACTGGACCTGCACGCCGCACTCGGCCTCGAACTGGGCGACTGCCACACCATCCGCAACGCGGGCGGCGTCGTCACCGACGACGTCATCCGTTCCCTCACCATCAGCCAGCGGGCGCTCGGCACCCGCAGTGTCGTCCTGATCCACCACACCGGCTGCGGCCTCGAGTCCCTGACCGAGGAGTTCCGGCACGACCTGGAGATGGAGGTCGGCCAGCGGCCCGCCTGGGCGGTCGAGGCCTTCCGCGACGTCGACCAGGACATACGGCAGTCGATGCAGCGGGTGCGCACGTCGCCGTTCCTGCTGCACACGGACGACGTACGCGGCTTCGTGTTCGACGTGAAGACCGGACTGCTGCGCGAGATCGACCCCGCATGACGCGACGGGCGGGGACCCACCCGGTCCCCGCCTCTGTCGTCTGCGAACATCCATTCGGGAAAAAAATCATGGCTGCGGTGCGCCAAAAAGGCCGTAAGACCGACATATCGCAGTCAGTTATCCACAGGCGAGTGACACGAACCGGTAACGGCAACAAGAATGCGGTTGTGGCGTCACGCGGAACTATCCCCGCGTGGTGTCCGTGTTTCGGGGTGGGCCGGTCCGCATCGCAGAGCGTCGGCCCGGAGCAATAACGGGCCGAGGAGGGCCGGGTGACGACCTATGACGATCGAGCGAGCCTTACTGATCTGACTGCCACTGTGGAGCGCGTCCGCAGCTCGGTGGAAGGAGTGATCGAGGGCAAGCCGGAGGTCGTACGGCTATCGCTGACCGTGCTGCTCGCCGAGGGTCATCTTCTGATCGAGGATGTCCCCGGCGTCGGCAAGACGATGCTCGCCAAGGCGCTGGCGCGATCCATCGACTGCTCGGTACGGCGTATCCAGTTCACTCCCGACCTGCTGCCCTCGGACATCACGGGTGTCTCCATCTGGGACCAGCAGCGCCGGGACTTCGAGTTCAAGCCAGGTGCCATCTTCGCCCAGATCGTGATCGGCGACGAGATCAACCGCGCCTCGCCGAAGACGCAGTCCGCGCTGCTGGAGTCGATGGAGGAGCGCCAGGTCACCATCGACGGCGAGACATACGCACTGCCGAGCCCGTTCATGGTGGTCGCCACCCAGAACCCGGTGGAGATGGAGGGCACCTATCCGCTGCCCGAGGCCCAGCGCGACCGCTTCATGGCCCGCGTCTCCATCGGCTACCCCAGCGCGGAGGCCGAGCTGCAGATGCTCGACATCCACGGCGGGGTGAACCCGCTGGACGACCTCCAGCCCGTGGCGCACGCACACGAGATCGTGAAGCTGGTGGAGGCCGTCCGGGGCGTCCACGTCGCTGAGGCGGTCCGGCGCTATGCCGTGGACCTGGTCGCGGCCACGCGTACGCACCCCGACCTCAGACTCGGCGCCTCGCCGCGCGCCACCCTGCATCTGCTGCGCGCGGCGAAGGCGTCCGCAGCCCTCAGCGGCCGGGAGTACGCGCTGCCCGACGACGTGCAGGCCCTCGCCGTCGCCGTCCTGGCGCACCGGCTGCTGCCCACCGCGCAGGCCCAGCTCAACCGCCGGACCGCGGAGCAGGTCGTCGAGGAGATCCTGCAGCGCACCCCGGTACCCGCGGCACCCCAGCAGGGCCTCACGCTGGGCCGCGGCTACGGCGAGCAGCCGCCCCGGAGGCTGTGATGGCGCCCGCGGGGACGGCCCGCACCGGCGCGGAGGACAAGGGCGGGCTGCGTACGACGCTCGCCGGGCTGACCACGCGGGGGCGCTCCTTCCTGGCCGCCGGAATCGCGGCCGCGATCTGCGCCTATGTCCTCGGCCAGAGCGATCTGCTCCGGGTCGGGCTCCTGCTCGCGGTGCTGCCCCTGCTGTGCGCGACGGTGCTCCACCGCACGCGCTACCGCGTCGCGGGCAGCCGCCGGCTCTCCCCCTCGCGGGTGCCCGCGGGGTCGGAGGCCCGGGTCCATCTGCGGATGGACAACGTCTCCCGGCTGCCCACCGGTCTGCTGATGCTCCAGGACCGGGTGCCGTACGTGCTCGGACCGCGCCCCCGCTTCGTCCTGGACCGGGTGGAGGCGGGCGGCCGGCGCGAGGTGTCGTACCGCGTGCGCTCGGACCTGCGGGGCCGCTATCCGCTGGGTCCGCTGCAGCTGCGCCTGACCGATCCGTTCGGGATGTGCGAGCTGACCCGCTCCTTCTCGACCTACGACACCCTCACGGTCATCCCGCGCGTGGAGCCGCTGCCGCCGGTACGGCTGACGGGTGAGGCGAGGGGGTACGGCGACGGGCGGCAGCGCTCGCTGGCGCTGGCGGGCGAGGACGACGTGATCCCCCGGGGTTACCGGCACGGCGACGACCTGCGCCGGGTGCACTGGCGCTCCACCGCGCGCTACGGCGAGCTGATGGTGCGCCGCGAGGAGCAGCCGCAACGGGCCCGGTGCACGGTCCTGCTGGACACACGGGCCATCGCCTACCGCGGTTCGGGGCCGGACTCGTCCTTCGAGTGGGCGGTGGCGGGCGCGGCGTCCGCGCTGGTCCACATGCTCGAACGGGGCTTCTCCGTCCGGCTCTTGACCGATACGGGCAGTTCGGTGCCGGGTGAGGGCGCGGACGGCTTCGCGGGCGCGAGCCAGGAGTCCGCGGACGCGGCCGGGCTGATGATGGACACGCTCGCCGTGATCGACCACTCGGACGGGGCCGGCCTGTCGCGCGCCTACGAGGTGCTCCGCGGCGGCAACGAGGGCCTGCTGGTGGCCTTCTTCGGGGACCTCGACGAGGAACAGGCCACGGTGGCCGCCAAGATGAGCAAGCGCAGCGGCGGAGCCCTCGCCTTCCTGCTGGACAGGGATGCCTGGGGACGCGAAACGGCCGACGCTCAGGGCTCGTTGGACCGGAGTGAGGAGCGGCTGCGGATGCTGCGCGAGGCGGGCTGGACCGCGCTGACGGTGCCGAGGGGCGTCTCGCTGGCGGAGCTGTGGCGCGAGGCGGACCGGCAGCGCACGGGTGTGGGCTCCCTGAGCGCCATGGAGGGACGGTCATGAGCGGAAGGGCCCGGATGACGCTGTGCGCCGCGACGGCGACGCTGCTGGCGTCCTGCGCCCTGCTGCCGCTGGTGTCACCGGCCACCTGGATCCTCCAGGCGGCGTTCATGGTGGCGGTGCTGAGCGGCGTGGGGGCGCTGGCCCGCCGGGTGCCGCTGGCGCGTCCGCTCACCATCGTCTGCCAGGCGGTCGCCGTTCTGCTGCTGCTGACGCCGGCCTTCGCCCATGAGCAGGCCATCGCCGGGTTCATCCCCGGCCCCGAGGCCTTCCGCCACTTCGGCGAGCTGCTGCAGTCGGGTGGGGAGGACGTCGGGCGGTACGCGATCCCGGCGCCACTGACCTCAGGGATCCGGCTGATGTTGGTCGGCGGCGTGCTGGTGATCGGGCTCCTCGTGGACGCCCTGGCGGTGACGTTCCGTGCAGCGGCTCCGGCCGGACTGCCGCTGCTCGCGCTGTACGCGGTGGCCGCGGGCCTCTCGGGTGGCGGCACCGACTGGCTGTGGTTCCTCTTCGCCGCGGTCGGCTATCTGACGCTGCTGCTGGCCGAGGGCCGCGAGCGGCTCTCCCAGTGGGGCCGGGTCTTCAGCGGTGCCTCCCGCACCGCGGGCGCGGACACCGGCGGCGCCGTCGCCCCGGTACGCACCGGACGGCGCATCGGCGTGGTCGCGCTGGGCACCGCCCTGGTGGTGCCGCTCGCTCTGCCCTCGCTCTCCGGCGGGCTGCTGCACGGCGCCGGGGCCGGCGTCGGCGCGGGCATCGGTGACGGCAGCACCATCTCCGCGGTCAACCCCCTGGTGTCACTGCGCGACAGCCTGAACGTGGACCAGGACCGCCAGGTCCTGGCGTACCGCACCAACACGGACGACACCCAGGACATGTATCTGCGGATCGTCGCCCTGGACGACTTCGACGGCACGACCTGGAAGCCCGCCCAGCGCCACATCACGGGCGTGCCGGACACGTTCCCCACACCGTCCGGCCTCGCGGGCAGTGTCCGGCGGACCGAGATCGAGACCCAGATCTCGGCGGCGGACTGGTACGCGCAGGACTGGCTGCCCATGCCGTACCCGGCGACAGGCGTGAGGATCAAGGGCAGCTGGCGGTACGAGCCGGTGGGCCGGACGCTCGTCGGCGACCACGGGCAGAACACGCGCGGCCTGCGGTACACCGTGGAGAGTCTGATCGTGCAGCCGACCGCGGAGCAACTGGCCACGGCACCGGAGCCGTCGGCGGCGCTGAAACGCGAGTTCACGAAGGTGCCGGGTTCCCTGCCCTTGGTGGTGGCCCAGACGGCCCGCAAGGTGACGGCGGGAGCGTCGAACCACTACGAGGAGGCGGTCAAGCTCCAGGACTACTTCGCGCTCGACGGCGGCTTCACCTACAACACGCAGGTGCAGGTCGGCACGGGGCCGGGTGCGATCGCCCGGTTCCTGAGGGACAAGCAGGGTTTCTGCGTGCACTTCTCCTTCGCGATGGCCGCGATGGCACGGACGCTGGGGATACCCGCGAGGGTCGCGGTGGGCTTCACTCCGGGCTCGCCGGAGGCCGACGGCTCGATGGCGGTGGGCCTACGGGACGCGCACGCATGGCCGGAGCTGTACTTCGAGGGCGTGGGCTGGACCCGTTTCGAGCCGACCCCGAACCGGGGCACGACACCGGTGTACACGCAGTCGACCGCACCGACCGGTCAGAACCCGATCGCGCCGCATCCGTCGCTGTCGTCGTCCACGGCGCCCTCCAGCGCCCCGTCGGCGAGTGAGAGCTGTTCGCGGGTGGCGCGCAAGCTGGATGCGTGCCCGAGCCAGTCCGCCGGCGCCGCGGTGGTCTCCGGGGACGACGGGCCTCCGTGGTACCAGATCCTGGCCTGGGCGCTGCTGGGACTGGCCGTGGTCGCGGTACCGCTGACGCCGATGCTGTACCGGCTGCGGGCCAGGTCGGTGCGCCTGTCCTCCGCCCGGCACGCGTCGTTCGCCCAGTCGGCCCGCCTGCGCCCAGGGAATCGCGGAGCGGCCGATTCGTACACGGACGACGTCTCCGTGACGACCCTGCCGGGCCGGACAACTCCTCCGGAGCGGATGACCGAACTGGCCCTGGGACACACCTTGGCCGTGTGGCGCGAGCTCACGGACACGGCGTGGGACTACGGCATTCCGCCGGACGACGCGCTGACCCCGCGCCGGGCCGCCGAGCGCATCGTGCGGCTGGGCCGGCTGGAGACACCGGCGGCCGAGGCCGTGCACCGGGTCGCGGGCGCCGTCGAGCAGGTGCTCTTCGCACCAGAGCCGCGCCCACAGGCCGGTCTGGTCGACGATGCGCGCAAGCTGCGGACGTCACTGCGGTCCACGGCGAGCAGGCGGACCCGGGTACGAGCCGTCGTGGCTCCGCGCTCGGCCAGGCGTGCCGTGTGGGCCATGAGCGACCGCTGGGCGGACCTCAAAGACCGCTGGACGGCCCGCTGGTCGACCCTGCTGCGCCGCCCCTCGGGACAGCAGAGCAGCTGACGCCACGGCCCCGCCCGCGCGGGGCCGTGTGCGGTGGTTGGGACGCGGGTCGCTGCGTGCCGGAGACCGGGCGGGTGCAGGGTCGTGTGCACCGCCCGGGAGGCCGGCTCGGCGCCGGACAGGGCCGTGGCACCGCCCCCGAGACGGCCGACTCCGCCCCCGGAGACCGGGGCTGGCAAGACCGTGTGCACGGCCCAGGACGGCCGACTCCGCGTTCACGCTGCTGACCAGGGCGGCAGGGGGCCTAAGCGGCATGCGGGGGCACGGCCCCACGCGTGTCCAGGGGCGCGGCGCGAGTCGCCCTGGGGCGCGGGCGCCGCAGGTCTCCGGTGGGCGGCCGTGCGAGCCCTGGGCATGGCACAAGGGGGCGACCACCTCACCGGTGGTCGCCCCTGCGCTTGTGTCTGTGTCGCCCTGTGGGCTAGTGGCCCTGTTCGTCCCGGCGGCGCTGCCACCGCTGCTCGATACGGTCCATGAACGAGCGTCGCTGCCGGGTCTGCCTGCGCGCACCCTGCGTGCCCGGCGCGCTCTGCTCGCCCGGCTTGGGAACTTTGCGCCAACCGGTCACCACGAGCACCGCACAGCCCAGCATGACGAGGAAACCCACCACGCTGATCCAGATCTGCTTCGCGACCATTCCGGCCATGAGGAGCGCGATACCCACCAGGAAGCCCGCGGCCGCCTGGTAGACCCGTCGCCGGGTGTACGTACGCAGCCCGCTTCCCTCAAGCGCTGTCGCGAACTTGGGATCTTCGGCGTACAGCGCTCGCTCCATTTGCTCGAGCATTCGCTGCTCGTGCTCCGAGAGCGGCACGGAGTCCTCCTCATCGTGCAGTCGCCTGGGCGACCGGGGGTCCCCTCCAGGATAGGCAGGGAATCGCCCCCTTGAAACCCGCCCCTCTACGCCAATTGGCCAACCGGAACCCGCCATGGGCGTCCCGGCTCACTGAGGCTTCCATTCCCCAGCGGCCGACCCGTCATGCCGGGTGGTCTCCCTCGATCATACGGCGCGGACCGTCTGTTCGGAGGGCCTGTGGCGTACTCCATCTGCCGCCAAGGCGCTGATCAGCGGGGCGCCTCTCCTATGGGGGCTCGCCGACCCGCCGGGCGCCCCGGCCGGCTTCGAAGAAACCCACCGTGCCCAGCCCTGCGGACCTCCGTCCCTGCCCGGGGCCCTCGGCACCGCCCGCCCTGCCTGGGCCTCACGGTCTCCGGGGCACCGGCGCGCCCCTACACGGCTCGCTCCAGCACGGCAGGCGGGCGGCTCAGCCCTCGGCCGCCTCCTGGGTCTCACCGAGGACATGGAGCTGCGTGGCCACCGAGTGGAAGGCGGCGACCTCGGCGGCTGCGGCCTCCAGCTTGAGCAGCGCCTCCAGGGCCCCGGGCTCGGTGTCCACCAGGACCCCGGGCACCAGGTCCGCGAAGACCCGGACGCCGTGGACGGCGGCGACGCGCAGCCCCGCGTCCTCGACCAGGGTGGTGAGCTGCTCGGCGGTGAAGCGGTGCGGCACGGGGTCGCTCTCGCCCCAGCGGCCGTCGGCGTCCTCCAGGGCCCGCTTGGCCTCCTTGAAGTGCCCGGCGAGGGCCCGGGCGAGCACGGCGCCACCGAGCCCGGCCGCGAGAAGGCTGAGGACTCCGTCGGGGCGCAAGGCGGCGACCGTGTTGCGGACGCCTTCGGCGGGGTCCTCCACGTACTCCAGGACGCCGTGGCACAGGACCACGTCGTAGCCGCCTCGCTCGACGACGTCGAACAGGCCATGGGCGTCGCCCTGGACGCCCTCGACCCGGTCGGCGACGCCGGCCTCGGCAGCCCGGCGCTCCAGCGCGAACAGCGCGTTCGGGCTGGGGTCGACGACGGTGACGCGGTGGCCGAGGCGGGCGAGGGGCACCGCGAAGTTGCCGCTGCCGCCGCCGGTGTCGAGGACGTCCAGCACGTCCCGCCCCGTGGCCTTCACGCGGCGGTCCAGGGCGTCCTTGAGTACCTCCCAGACCACGGCGGTACGGAGAGAGGCGCGGGGGCGCAGCGGGTCCGACACGGCAGTTGACTCCTCGGCGCGGCACCGCCTGGTGTTCGGCGGAGCGATCGGACGGCTTTCCGGCCCCGGTACCAGGGGGAAAGGCTTCAGGCGCCTCCAGCCTATTGCCTACGCACCCATGGCCGACGCCCCGTCCACCCGCCGGACGACGCGCCGCCCGCGCCGTCCGCCGCCGCCGGAAGACGTCCGGCGGATGCGCCCCCGCGAGCAGGCCCGGCATCCCCCGGCGGCGGCGCGGCGCGTGGCTCTGGGCCCCGTACGGCTCACCCCGCGTCCGGTATCTCGTGGTCGGGCCCCTGGCGTGGCTGCGGCAGCACCGGCTGCAACACCAGCATCCGCTCGACCAGGCGCAGGAACATCGCCACGTCGCGGATCAGGTCGTCCGCGTCGCGTGTGCTGGCCGCACCCTGTATGCCGGCCTCGGCGCGGGCGCGTCGGGAGGCGCCGGAGGCGAACAGCGCGCTCCATTCCGTGAGTTCGGGCGCGATCTCGGGAAGCACTTCCCACGCGCTTCTGATCCTGGCACGGCGTCGCACAGTGGGCTCCGGGCGCCCGCGGGCGGCGAGCACGGCGGCCGCGGTTCGCAGGGCCGCGAGATGGGCGGTCGCGTACCGCTCGTTGGGCGTGCGGAGAACAGCCGCCTCGTCGAGTCCGGCGCGAGCCTGGGCGAGCAGGTCGAGCGCGGCGGGCGGGGCCGTGGCCCGGCGCAGCACGGGGTGCACGTCGCTCGCCAGGCCGGTCAGTGAGGGGGCAGGGCCGGTGCCGCGGCGCCGGCGTGCGGCGGCTGCGGGGTGGCTGGCCATGACGAACCTCCTGTCGTCTGCGTGACGGCACTGTGGCCGTATGTGCCCATCGTGAGGTATGCCACTGACAATCCGTTCTGACCTGGGCTTTTGCTTCGTTCAGGAGTTCGGAGTAGTTTTTGCACTGACCAGTCAGTTCAAAAGGGTCGCCGTGACCTGGCGGCCCGACAGAGGAACGAGGGGGACGGGCGCATGCGCGAGCACGAGAAGGCTGCCGGGGTCGCCGTCGCTGCCGCGGACTTCGGGCTGAAGGGACCACGGGGATGGGCGTTCCGGGGTGTCGGCTTCGATGCCGAGCCCGGTTCGCTCATCGCGCTCGCGGGACCTTCCGGCAGCGGCAGGACGAGTCTGCTGCTCGCGCTCACCGGGCGGATGAAGCCGAGCGAGGGGCGGGCCACGGTCGGCGGCCACCTGCTGCCGAAGGACATGTCCGCGGTGCGCCAGCTCAGCGCGCTCGCGCATGTGCCCGGCGTCACCGACCTCGACCCGGCCCTGACCGTCGGCGAGCACCTGCGCGAACGGGCCCTGCTGGAGAGCCGGTTCGGGGACTCCCTGCGCGCGCTGCTGCGCCCGCGGGCCGACCGGGCGGCACAGGCGGGGCGGCGGATCGACACCGCCCTCGCATCCGCCCGGCTCGACCTGGCGGCGCTGCCCAAGGGCTCCCGGACCGCCGTACGCGACCTCGAACGTCTGGAGGCGCTGCGGCTGTCCGTGGCCCTGGCCCTGATCGGCCGTCCGCGCCTGCTGGCCGTCGACGACGCCGACCTGAAGCTCGCCGACGCCGAACGGTCCGCGGCCTGGGCCCTGTTGAGGTCGCTCACCGAGGCCGGCATCACGGTTCTCGCGGTGTGCGCCGAGGCTCCCGAGGGTGCGGTCGTGATATCGACCGAACCCGAGACCGGCGGACGACCCGACGACGGCAACAAGCACTCCCCCGAGGGCAGCCGGTCCGGCAACGGCGAACGGCCCCCCGCGGACCGGCGATCCGGCGACGACGAGCGGACCCAGCGGCCGGACGAGGGCGAAGTACCGGCGAAAAGCGCACCCGAGGAGCGGCAGACACACCGGCAGCCGGACGCGCGTCCCGAGACCACCCCCGACGAGCCGTCCGAGGACGGCGGAGACGACGACAAGGAGACGGCGGATGCGCTCGCCGAGACTGGCCGCGCTTGAGCTCAGGCGCTTCGGCAGGGGGAAGCTGCCGCGCGCCGCGCTGGTAGCGCTCCTGCTGCTGCCGTTGCTGTACGGGGCCTTGTATCTGTGGTCGTTCTGGGACCCGTACGGGCGCCTCGACCGCATCCCGGTCGCCCTCGTCAACAGTGACCAGGGCGCGACCGTGGCCGGCCGGAAGGTCGCTCTCGGCGACGACCTCGTCAAGGAGCTGCGCAAGAGCGGCACCTTCGAATGGCACGAGGTGAGCCCGGCAGAGGCCAGGAAGGGTGTCGAGGCGGGCACGTACTACCTGTCGCTGACCATGCCGTCCGACTTCAGCAGGCGGATCGCCTCGAGTTCCGGCGACACCCCCGAGACGGGGGTCCTCCAGGTGCGCACGAACGACGCGAACAACTACATCGTCGGGCAGATCTCCAAGACGGTGTTCAACGAGGTGCGGGCGGCCGCGTCCACGAAGGCGTCGCGGTCGTTCCTGGACAAGATCTTCATCTCGTTCTCGGACATCCACGGGGCGACCGCGAAGGCCGCGAAGGGTGCGGACCAGCTCTCCAGTGGCATCGGCAAGGCGGAAAAGGGCTCCAAGGACCTCGCCGACGGGCTGCGGGAGGCCGAGAAGGGCAGCGGAAAGCTGTCGAACGGCCTCGGGAAGCTGGGCCGGGGCGCGGGAGACCTTGAGGATGGCGCGCAGCAGCTCGCCGACGGCACCGGGGTGCTGGCCTCGCGGGTGGACGGCGCGGCCGACGAGGTGCGTCCCTTCCTCAAGAAGAACGGCAGGCAGATCGCCGACACGGCCACCCTGGTGGCCGACTCGGCGGACGTGATCAGCGACCACCTCGACGCGTTCGTCACCACGGCGCCGGTCGCCGAGAACGGAACCCGCACGGCTTACGAGGCGCTGGACGCGGTCTACGAGAAGCGCTGCCTCCAGCAACTCGTGCCCGACCTCGCGTGCGACGACCTGAAGAAGGCGAAGGACGCCGCGGCGCAGGCAGCCCGGCTCGCCAAGGACGTCAACACAGTGGTGCGGGACTACCACGGTGACATGACCGCCATGAAGCAGGACCTCAAGGCCCTCCAGCAGCAGGCCCGAGCGCTGGCCAAGGCCGCGCCGCACCTCTCCGACGACCTCGACGACGCGGTCGCCAAGGTGGACGCGCTCCACAAGGGCGCCGCCGAGGTCGCCAAGGGAGCGAGGACGCTGCACACCGGTCTGGGCACGGCAGGCACGGCGGCGACGGACCTGAACACGGGCGTCGGCACGCTGAGCACGGGCGCGACCGATCTCAACGGGGGCATCTACAAGCTCGGTGACGGCTCCGGCAGGCTCGCCGGCAAGCTGCACGACGGCGCGGAGAAGATCCCCGACTACGACAAGAGGGACCGCGACCTGCGCACCCAGGTCATGGCCGACCCGGTGCAACTCGCCTCCAGGGACCTGCACCACGCGCCCAACTACGGCACCGGCTTCGCGCCGTACTTCATTCCGCTCTCCCTGTGGGTCGGCGCGATGGTGGCGTACATGCTGATCCCGCCGATGAACCGACGCGCGCTGGCCGCGGGCGCCACTGCCTGGCGCATCGCGCTGGCGGGATGGCTGCCGGTGGCCGTCGTGGGCGTGCTCCAGACCTCCGCGCTCATGGCGGTGCTGCACTGGGCGATCGGCCTACAGATGACGCGGGCGGCCGGGACGATCGGCTTCCTCTTCCTCGTGGCGGCGTGCTTCGCGGCGCTCGTGCAGTGGCTGAACGCACGCTTCGGAGCGGCGGGCCGCATCCTGGTCCTCGCCCTGCTGATGCTCCAGCTGACGTCCGCGGGCGGCACGTACCCCGTACAGACCAGTCCGGGGTTCTTCAACGCGATCCACCCCTTCCTGCCGATGAGTTACGTCATCGAGGCACTCAGAAGGCTCATCACCGGCGGCGGCCTCGGGCCGGTGTGGCAGGCGTGCGCCGTGCTGACGGCGTTCACCGCGGGCGCCCTCGCACTGACCGCCCTGTCGGCCCGCCGCAAGCAGGTGTGGACCCTCGACCGGCTGCACCCGGAGCTGAACCTGTGAGCGGGGCAGCCGGGCCTGTGCCCTCTCGCGCGAACGCTGCTGTGACAATCGACGCCATGGAACGCAGCAGCACCGCCGCGGGCGGCGGCTCGAGCCGTCGCGAGGCGACCCGACAGAAGCTCTACGAGGCGGCCGTCACCCTCATCGCGGAGCAGGGCTTCTCCGCCACGACCGTCGACGAGATCGCCGAACGGGCCGGGGTCGCCAAGGGCACGGTCTACTACAACTTCGCGAGCAAATCCGTTCTCTTCGAGGAGCTGCTGCGGCACGGCGTGGGTCTGCTCACCGCGTCCCTCAAGGAGGCGGCCGAGCAGACCCGCCTGGCCGGGGGCACCAAGGTGGACGCCCTGGACGCGATGATCCGCGCGGGACTGGGTTTCATCGGCCGCTACCCGGCCTTCACCCAGCTCTACGTGGCCGAGCTGTGGCGCACCAACCGGGCCTGGCAGTCCACGCTCATGGTCGTGCGGCAGCAGGTCGTCGCGGTCATCGAGGACGTGCTGCGCGAGGGGGTGGCGAACGGCGAGTTCAGCGACGAGATCGACGTGCCGCTGACGGCGTCGGCGCTGGTCGGGATGGTCCTGGTGGCGGCCCTGGACTGGCAGGCGTTCCAGCCGGAGCGGTCACTGGACGACGTCCACGCGGCACTGTCGCGGCTCCTGCAGGGCCGTGTGAGCGGCAGCCGGTAGGGCAACCCGGCAGACCGCAGCAGCAACCGGTTGGGGCAGCCCGGCGCACCGGAGCGCCGGCCCGGCAACCGGCACACGAAAGCGCCGGTCCGGGCCGGCCGCGTCGTCCGCGGGCCGCCCGGAACCGGCGCTCCGTCGTGCTCCCCCGTCGGACCCCCCGTTCGGTCGTTCCCCCGGGTCCCCCGTGCCTCGCTTCCGCCGAACCAGGCCGACGGAAGGAACGGCCGAAGGGCGGGCACCGTTCCGCCGCCCCGTGCCGGCGGTACCGGAGCCGCACCCCTCACCGTGTCTCCACTCTCTCGTTCCCGCAGGTCGGGGCCCATCCGCGCGGGTACTCAACTCATCGACTGGGTACGGATACTCAGTCCTGCGCGCTCACCCCAGGACGCTCTGGGGCTCCCTGGTGACCATCGCGTCCGTTCCGGTGCTCCCCCCGCCCCGCCCCGAGTGGGCCGAAGACGGTTCCACGGGCCGATGAACGCCCTGGTCACAGGCCCCCGACGGGGTTGTCGGCAGTGGCCGATAAAGTCACCGACATGGCACGGATTGCGGTGATCGGCGCCGGGACGGGCGCGATGGCGGCCGCCGCCCGGCTGGCCGTCGCGGGCCACCGGGTGGTGGTGTACGAGCGTTCGCAGACGTACGGCGGCGCGGTCCGCCGTTTCACACGCGACGGCTTCCGTTTCGACACCGGCCCGGGCCTGCTGCCGCTGCCCGCCGTCTACCGCGATCTGTTCGTCAAGACCGGCAAAGAGCCCCTGGAGGCGTGTGCCGAGCTGGTCCAGGTGGATCCGTCGGCACGGCACGTCTTCGCGGACGGCACAGAGGTCTCACTGCCCAACGCCTCACGCGCGGGCACGGTATCCGCGTTGAACACGGCGCTCGGCGCAGGCGCGGGTGACCGCTGGAGCGACTTCCTGGTGCGGGCCCGCGAGGCCTGGGACCGTACGCGCCGCCCGCTGCTGGAAGAGCCGCTGTGGCCCGACTGGCAGGTGCTCGCGGAGCGCGAACCGTATCCGGCCGTGCCGCACAAGCGGCTGCTGCGCACCCGGCGGGCCTCCACGCTCGCGGAGATCGGCGCCTGGGAGCTGCGTGACCCGCGGCTGGCGGCCCTTCTGGAGAGCCATGCGCTGGCGTACGGCCTCGACCCCCGGACCGCTCCGGCGAGCGCGGCCGTGCTGCCGTACATGGAGCATGCCTTCGGCACCTGGTACGTGCGCGGCGGGCTGCGGGAGCTGGCGCGTGCCGTGTACGAGCGGTGCGTGGCCCGGAAGGTCGAGTTCGTCTTCGGGGCCGAGGTGGCCGGGATCGTCGAGAAGGACGGCCGGGCGGCGGGGGTGCGGCTCGGGGACGGGTCGGTGGCGGAGGCGGACCGTGTCGTGGCCGGGGTCGCTCCTGCTGTCCTGGACCGTCTGCTGCCGGGGACGGCGGGTGGACCGGGCCCCGGTGAGGTCCCTGCGCAGCACGGGATGCCCAGCCGGCTGATGGTGCTGCTGGCGCTGCGCGGCGGCCGGCCGGAGGGCACCGCGCACCGCACGGTGGTGCACACGCCGGACCGCGAGGGCGAGTTGGGCAGCCTGTTCGGGGAACCCGCAGGGCTCCCGTCCGCTCCCACGGTGACCGTGCTGCGCCCGGACGATCCCGCACTGGTGCCCGACGCCGAACACGAGGCGGTCACCCTGACGGTCACGGTGCCCACGGGCCTGACTGTGTCGGCGTCGGATGCGGACCGCATCGTCGGTGCCGCCGAGCGGGCAATACCGGGCCTCGGCGACCGCGTCCTGTGGCACGAGGTGCGCACCCCCGCCGATATCGCCGAGGACACCGGGGCGCCCGGCGGCGCGGTCCCGGCACCGGCCCTGGCCGCGGCGGCCGGCGTTCTGCTGCACCCGTCGAACAGCACCCGCGTCCCGGGCCTGTTCACAGTCGGCGGCTGGTCCCACCCAGGCGGCGGTCTCCCCCACGCCGGCATGTCCGGCGCCCTGGTGGCCGGGCTGATCGTGGAGGGGCCGGACTTCCGGGGCTCGCAGTGAGGTCACCGGCGCGCCGGTGACCTCGACCGCGGTCGCTCAGAAGCGGTACTGCTCGTCGAAGCCGTGACCGTGCCCGTGCCCGTGGGTGGTCTGGTTGGCCTGACCCTGGTAGGGGTACTGCTGCTCCGGCGGGAGCTCACCGCCGTACCCGTCCTCCGTGGTGCGCTGTTGGGGGACCCAGACACCGCCGGCCGGGGTCTCGCCGTAGGTACCGGTGGCGTACTGGTCCTGGCCGTAGGCCTGTTGACCGTACTGCTGCTGCCCGCCGTAGGACTGGTCGTACGAGCCGCCGTAGGCCTGCGTGCCCTGGTAGGGGTCGGTGTAGGCGGCGTACTGCTGCTGGCCATTGTCGTAGCCGTACTGCTGCTGGCCGTATCCGGCGTAGCTGTCGTACGCGTAGGCCTGCTGGTCCTGGGGCTGACCGGCACCGGCGTAGGACGCGTCGGCCGCGGCCGCATACGTCTCGTGGGTGTAGACGCCGTAGGAACCGGTGTCCTCGGGCATGGGCTGCGGCTCGTACACGGCGGTCGACTCGGCCGCGCTCTCCATGGGCTGCAGCCCGGAGAAGACGTTGTCGTGGTCGTCGTCGTACGCCCCACCCTGGTGGTACGTTCCAGCACCCGTCGTCTCGAGGTCGCCGTCCTCCGGCTCCAGCTCCGGGTCCTGGTGGGCGCCCTCGCCCCGGCGGCGCTTGCCGTCGCCGTCCTCGCGGGAACGGTTGCCGACCGCCCAGCCCGCGGCGAACCCGCGGCGGAACGACAGTGTGACGTAGGTCTGTCCGACCGCGAACGCGGCCGCACCCACTCCGATGACCACCACGGAGGGGATCAGCACGCCGAACACGACGCCTAGGAAGCCGGCGAAGGCGAGCAGCCGCCAGCGCAGGCGTGCCTTGTACTGCAGCAGCACCTCGCCGAGCAGCCACAACGCGACGATGCCGAACGCGATATAGAGGACCGTCCAGCCCATGTACGCCCCTCTCCCAGTGGCCGCTACGCAGTGTGTCGTATGGCGGTGCGGCCGGTCTAGGCCCGCTGCGGATGGTGCAGACCTAGATTTTCGTAGATTTCCAGCGTCGCCGTGGAGTTGTTGAGTGTAATGAAGTGCAGTCCGGGGACCCCCTCGGCCAGCAGCCTCGAACAGAACTCGGTGGCGAACTCGATCCCGATCGAGCGTACCGCCGCCGGATCCTCTTCCGCTGTGAGGATCCGTTCTTTCAGTCCGGAGGGGATCCCGGCGTTGCTCAGCTGAGGCAGCCGCTCCAGCATCCGAACGCTGGTGACCGGCATGACCTCGGGAATGACCGGGGTCGCGCAGCCGGCCGCGGCGACGCGGTCGCGCAGGCGCAGATACGCCTCCGGCTGGAAGAACATCTGTGTGATTGCGTAGTCGGCGCCGGCCCGGCACTTGTCGACGAAGTGCGTGACGTCCGTCTCCCAGTCCTCGGAGCGCGGGTGCATCTCGGGGAACGCGGCGACGCCCACGCAGAAGTCGCCCGACTCCTTGATGAGCCGGACGAGTTCGGCCGCGTAGGTCAGACCCTTGGGGTGCGCGACCCAGTCGCCCATCGGGTCGCCGGGCGGGTCGCCGCGGACGGCGAGCATGTTGCGGATCCCGGCGTCCGCGTACTGGCCGATGATGTTGCGCAGCTCCGCGACGGAGTGGTTGACCGCGGTGAGATGGGCGACTGGAGTGAGCGTCGTGTCGGCGACGATCTGCTGGGTCTCCCGCACCGTGCCCGCACGGGTGGAACCACCTGCTCCGTACGTCACGGAGACGAAGTCCGGGGCGACGGCTTCGACCCTCCTCAGCGCGCTCCACAAGTTCCGCTCGCCCTTGGGGGTCTTCGGCGCCGAGAACTCGAACGAGTACGTCGTCTTGCCGGCGGCGAGGATGTCGCGCACGGTCCGTGCGCGATCAGTCCTGGTGGATGCGGTTCCAAGGGCCATAGTCGCAGGTTAACCAGGGGGCGGCGGTCGCCCAACCGAAAGCCGGAATATTGCCCGAATTGTCGACTTGTTGTCCACCTGTCGGACAGCCTCCGTTCGGTTAGGCGGCGCGCAGCCGCTTGGCGAACTCCGCTGCCGCGGCACCCGGGTCGTCCGCCTCCGTGATCGCGCGCACGACGACGACCCGGCGGGCACCGGCCTCCAGCACCTCGTCCAGGTTCCCGAGGTCGATGCCGCCGATGGCGAACCAGGGGCGGTCGCTGCCCAGGGCGGCGGTGTGACGGACCAGGCCGAGACCGGGGGCGGGGCGGCCGGGCTTGGTCGGAGTGGGCCAGCAGGGGCCGGTGCAGAAGTAATCGACGCCCTCCTGCACCGCGGCGGCCTCCGCCTCCGCCTCGGAGTGCGTGGAGCGGCCTATGAGAACGTCGTCGCCGAGGACGGCGCGGGCTGCCGGCACGGGAAGGTCGCCCTGGCCGAGGTGCAGGACGTCGGAGGCTGCGGCATGGGCGACGTCCGCGCGGTCGTTGACCGCCAGCAGCTTGCCGTGGCGGGCGCAGGCGTCGGCGAAGACTTCGAGGTGCGCCAGTTCCTCGGCCGCTTCCATGCCCTTGTCGCGCAGCTGCACGATGTCCACGCCGCCGCTGAGGACCGCGTCGAGGAACTCCGCGAGGTCGCCCTGACGCTTGCGGGCGTCCGTGCACAGGTAGACACGGGCGTCGGCGAGCCGGGCGGTGCGGGCGGTGTCGGGCACGATGGGTCCCCCCCGTGGTCGGTGGCGTACGGGCCGCGGCGGCGCGCGATCGCCCAGGGCCGTGGCCGGTGGACCGCGGCCCGTACGCCGGACGGTTGTTCTCAGATCGGATCAGACGGCGAGCGCCTGAGCGCGGCGCTTCACCTCCGTACCCCGATTCTCGCCGAGAGCCTGCGCGGGGGTGCCAGGCAGGGTCGGGTCAGGGGTGAAGAGCCACTCGATCATCTCTTCGTCCGTGAAGCCGTCGTCCCGCAGGAGCGTCAAGGTGCCGGACAGGCCCTTGACGACCTTGTCCCCGTCGATGAAGGCGGCGGGGACGTGCAGCGCGCGGTTCTCACCTCGGCGGACGGCGATGAGCTGGCCCTCCTTGACCAGCTGCCGCACGCGGGTCACCTCGACGTCCAGCGCTTCGGCGATGTCGGGCAGGGTGAGCCAGGCAGGGACGAGAGCATCGATGTTTGCGTCAATCTCGGTCACGGGATCAAGCGTGCCATCCCGGACCGACAGTCGGAAGCGGGGCACCTCCGGAGGAGGTCCGGTTGCCTCCGGCGGCGGATGCGGTGTCGCCGGTACGGGCCACCTCCGGACCGTGTGGTCAAACGCACGGCAGCACCGTGACGGGCGCCGACGGCGACTTGCGGAGCCGTGCGGTCCCCTGGCAGCGACACCGGCTCGCGGCCGTGCACAGCCGTACGGCACACCGGCCCCAGGCCCCCGGAACCGGTGGTCAGGCCGTCGCCTCTTTCAGCGGGCGGGACGGGTCCGACAACAGGTCCGGGTCCATGGGGGTGCCCGATTCGATCAGGCGGCGGCCCTGGGCCAGGTCCCGGGGGCGGCCCACCGCCAGGAGCGCCACCAGGCGGTCCGAGCGCAGCCAGCACACCGACCAGGCGGCGCCCTCCGGGTCACCGCGCCACACCGTCGTGTCGGCGCCCGCGTGGTGACCCACGTACTGGACGAAGCGGCCGAACTGCTCCGACCAGAAGTAGGGCACCGGGTCGTACGCCACCGGGGTATGGCCGATGATGTTCGCGGCCACCGTGCGGGGACCCTGGAGGGCGTTGTCCCAGTGATGGACCAGCAGGCGCTCCTCATAGCGGCCGGACGGGAACGACGCGCAGTCGCCGACCGCGTACACGTCCGGCAGCGAGGTGCGCAGGTGTTCGTCGGCCAGCACCTCTCCGTGGACGCCCAGGGCGATGCCCGAGCCGGCGAGCCAGGCCGTGGCCGGGCGCGCCCCGATGCCTACGACCACCGCGCCGGCGGGCACCCGCGAGCCGTCGTCGAGCACCACGGCCCCCGGCTCGACGCGCTCCACGCGCGCGTGTGTGCGCAGCTGCGCGCCGCTGTCCGCGTACCAGGCGGTCATCGGCGCGGCCACTTCTTCGGGCAGCGCTCCGGCCAACGGCCGGTCGGCGGCCTCCACCACGGTCACCGCGCAGCCCGCCTCGCGCGCCGCGGTGGCGAATTCGGCACCGATCCAGCCCGCGCCCACGACCACGACGTCGTGCTGCTGGGCGAGGACAGGGCGCAGCCGCTCGGCGTCGTCCAGCGTGCGCAGCAGGTGCACCCCGGGCGCGCCCTCGGCACCCGGCAGCTGGATCGGTTCGGCGCCGGCCGCGAGCACCAGGACGTCATAGCCGACGGGCCCCTCGGCGGTGTCCAGCTCGTGGTCGCCGGGGCGCAGCCCGACCACCTCGCAGCCCAGCCGGAGTTCGATGTCGAGGGCCTCGAAGTCGACGTCGAAGGCGGAGCCCTCGGCCCTGCCGAGCAGCACCGCCTTGGACAGCGGCGGCCTGTCGTACGGCTGGTGCGGCTCCGCGCCGATCAGCGTCACACCGCCCGTGAAGCCCTGCTCCCGCAGGGCGACCGCGGTCTGCACCCCGGCCATGCCCGCGCCCACGACGACGACGCGCCGCGCCCCATCGTCCCGTGCCTGCGTCTGCTCGCTCACCTGATCACCATAGTCTCGTGAGAGGTAACGCCTACCCGGAAAGGTGTTACGCCATACCCGCGTGACCAGCGTCGTCTGGCTCGTCGTCTGTCGTTACCTGTCGTCGCCAGCCACCCTCGGACGGCCCACAGACGGCCCAGCCCGCACCCGAAAAGCACGAGACCAGAGGCCCGGACAAAGCGTCCGGGCCGCGCCGTTCCGGGCCCGTGACGCTCGTACTACTCGGGTAGCGGACAAGGCCCCCTAACCCGCCAGCGGGGAATGATCCACCTGCGCGCCACCGTGGCGGAGCGCCGTCGGCCCTGGCCCTTGGCATTGACCTCTCGATGGATAACGGCTATCTATATGGCTAGCCGTTATCTGGGGGTGCCGTGCGGCAAGAAGTAGTACTGGCGATGCTGGCGAAGGAGCCGTCCCACGGCTACGAGCTGCGCGGCCGCCTGCGTGACCTCCTGGGCCCGCTCGGGGAGTCGATGAACGCCGGCCAGATCTATGTGGCGCTGACCCGGCTGGAGAAGGCGGGCCTGGCACGGTCGGAGCAGGCTGCCGGGCTTCCGGACCGGCCGGAGCGCAAGGTCTACGCCCTGACCTCGGCCGGCCATCAGCGGGTGGCCGCCTGGGTCGGCGCGGTCACCTGGCCCAAGCCGGACCTGGCCGAATTCCACCTGAAACTCTTCGCCGCGGCCGCCGCGGGCCTAGCCGACCCCGTCGCCCTCGTGGACGCCCAACGTGCCGAGCTGCTCCAGCTCCTAAGAGACGCCCAGCGCGCGGCGATGGAACTGGCGGAGGGCTCGGAGTCGGCGCTGCTGCTGGAGGGCATCGTGCTGCGGCTGCAAGCGGATCTGCACTGGCTGGACGCCTGCGAACGGACGTGGACGGAAAAGAGGGGGGACACCCGATGAAAGACGGCGGCAGGCCCGTGGTTATGCGGGTCCGCGGGCTGGAGAAGCGGTACGGCGCCGACGAGGGTCTGGTCAGGGCCGTCGACGGCATCGACCTCGACATCGCCCCAGGAGAGACGGTCGCCGTCACGGGACCCAGCGGTTGCGGCAAGTCCACGCTGCTCCACCTACTGGGCGGCCTGGACCGGCCCGATTCCGGCCAGATCACGCTAGCTGGCCAGCGCATCGACCAGATGCCGGAACGCTCACTTGCCCGGCTGCGCCGCACCTGTATCGGCTTCATGTTTCAGGCGTTCCACCTGGTGGACGAACTCACCGCGGTCGAGAACGTCGAGCTGCCCGCGCTGCTCGCTGGCTGCTCGGCCCGCTTGGCCCGCAAGCGCGCCAGCACACTGCTGGAGCAGGTGGGCCTGGCCGAGCGGGCCCGGCACCTGCCCAGCCAGCTGTCTGGTGGTCAGCGCCAGCGGGTGGCGGTGGCCCGGGCACTGATCAACGAGCCGGTGATCGTGCTCGCCGACGAGCCCACCGGCAACCTGGACAGCGAGGCCACCCTCGACGTGCTGCGACTGTTCGAGGCCCTGCACACGGCCGGGCAGACCCTGATCATCGTCACCCACGACCAGCGGGTCGCCGCCACCGCGGGCCGCATCCTCAGCATGCGCGACGGCATGCTGGTCGGCGAGACCCGACTGGCGGACGGCCCGCGCGATCTCGGCGCACTCGTCGACCTGGAGGGCTGAGCCATGGGACGCCTACGGCTTCTCGCCCGGCTCGCGGCCCGCGACCTGCGTCGCCGCCGAACGGAAGCGCTGCTGTTGCTGCTCGCGTTCACCGCCGCGATGACCACACTGACGCTCGGGCTCATCCTCGGCGACGTCACCGACCAGCCCTACCAGCAGACCCGCGCGGCGACCCACGGCCCGGACATCGTGGCACTGGCCTACCCACCGGCCCGGAATGCCGGACCGGCCCCGAAGACATTGACACAGCTGGTCTCCACCTCCGGCGTCACCGCCCACAGCGGGCCGTTCCCGGCCGTCTGGGTGCCCCACCTGCAAGCCGACAGCCACACGGCCTCCGCCCAGGTGATGGGCCGCGCCACCCGGACGGTCCCGGTCGACCAGCCGCACGTCACCAACGGGGGCTGGCTGACCGGCGACGGCACCGTCGTGGTCGAGCGCAGCTTCGCCGACGCCCTCGGCATTCGCGTCGGTGCCACGCTCAGCCTCGACGGGCGACCCTTCCACGTCGTCGGCATCGCGGTGACCGCGGCGGTGCCGCCCTTCCCGCAGGTGTGCACGATCGGGTGCGAGCCCGCCACAACTCGTGCCCAGGGCGACCGGACCGGCCTGCTGTGGGCCACCGACACAGCCACCCGGAGCCTGGCCACCACCGAGCACCGACTGTCCTACCTACTGAACCTCAAACTGTCCGATCCCGACGCGGCCCAGCAGTTCATGACGGCCCACAACCTCGCCCCGGACACCACGACGGGGCCATTCATGAACACCTGGCATACCATCAGTTGGCAGGACGGCAAGGTCATCGAGATGGAGCAGCGGGACCTGGCCATCGGCAGCTGGCTGCTGGGCCTGCTGGCCGTGGCCAGCGTCGCCGTGCTGGTCGGCGGTCGCATGGCCGACCAGATCCGACGGGTCGGGCTGCTCAAGGCGGCTGGCGCCACACCCGGTCTCATCGCCATGACCCTGCTGGTGGAATACGTGTTCCTGGCGCTGGTGGCAGCAGGACTCGGGCTGATCGGCGGCCGACTGGCGGCCCCGCTTTTCACCGGCCCCGGCGCGGGGCTGCTCGGCACCGCCCAGGCCCCCTCGATCACGGCCGGCACCGTCACCAAGGTGGTCTTCACGGCCGTGGCGGTCGCTGCGGCAGCGACCTTCGTGCCGACGTTGCGCGCAGCGCGCACCAGCACGGTACGGGCCCTGACCGACGCCGCACGGCCGCCACGGCGCGCGGCCGTGCTGATTACGCTGTCGGCCCGGTTGCCGGTGACCCTGCTCATCGGCTTCCGACTGGCCGCGCGCCGGCCCCGCCGCACGCTGCTCAGCATCGCCAGCGTCATGGTCACGATCGCCGGGCTGGTCGCCGTCCTCACCTCGCGAGCGCAGACGAGCGCCCAGGTCCAGGCAGCCGGGCTGGGCAACCCACAGGTCGACCGACTGGCCAAGGTCCTCCTGGCGCTGACGGTGACCATGGTGGTGCTGGCCGCGGTCAACGCCATCTTCATCACCTGGGCCACGGTGCTGGACGCCCGGCACATCTCGGCGCTGACGCGCGCCCTGGGCGCGACGCCGCGCCAGGTCAGTGCCGGCCTTTCTGCGGCGCAGGTGCTGCCCGCACTGCTCGGCGCGACGCTCGGCATTCCGGTCGGGATCGGCCTGTTCGCGGCCGTCCGCCACGGCGGCACCATGACCTATCCACCAATCTGGACGTTGGTGGCCACCGCTGTCGTGACCGCACCCACCGTTGCCGCACTCACCGCGCTACCTGCCCGTCTGGGTGCACGCAGACCGGTAGCCGAGACACTGAGCGCGGAATCGGCATAAGAGGCCACCACGGCGAAGCCAACCGGGGATGGCGGCGGGCAACGATCAGCTCAAACGCGGGAAGCCATAGCGCCATCGCCCAGAACGCTGCTTGTCAGAGGCTCAGTTGCCCGCGCTGACCGTGATCTACGATGAGGAAGACGACTGGTTGGTCTGTGACGATGTCCACGACCCGAACGAAGACGGCGGGTCGACGGTCCAACGCCTGCACCACGTCTTGGCCTTGGACCCGTCACTCGCCGAGCTGGTCACGATGCCACCCGGCTTCGCTGCCCACCGCACGAGTGCGACTACATCCTGGGAGATCAGTGAGTGGGTCTACGCCGACGACTAGAGAGGCGGGGACTCACGGTCACTCAATGACAACCGGCGCGGACAGCGAGACGACGCCCGTGCGGCGATGAGACTGTAAATCTGCCGGCTCAGCCTTCCCAGGTTCGAATCCTGGCGCCGCCACACTAGGGAGTGTCGGCCCCTGACCAGCAAGTTTGGTCAGGGGCCGATCTCTTTCGCGATCGCTCCCTCTCCCCGTTGTTCCCCGCTGGTTCCCCCTTGTTCTGGCACGCGTGTGGCACGGCCCAGCGTGGCCGTCAGTCCGCCGCTACTCGTTCCGGCACGCCTACGGCCCGCCTCGGCGACCTTGGTCCACCCACAAGATCACGGTCTACGGCTGGAGCGCCAGGTCGAGCTGATACCAGGTGCCCGGCTTACCGCCGAGGTCGGCCGGGTCTGCCGAGCCGACCGGGACGAACCCGGCCTTGGTCAGCACCCTCTGGGACGCGGCATTGTTACGGGAGGTGGCCGCCCGCAGTGTGCGCAGCCCGTGCCGCACCACCGCCAGCCGGCACAGCTCCCGGACGGCCGCGGTCGCCACGCCGCGGCCGGCGACGTGCTGCGCGACCCGGTAACCGAGCTCAGCGGTGCCGTCCCCGAAGCGGTACAGGTTGAACCGGCCCAGAACCGAGCCATCCTCGGCAACGAGCACGTAGAAGGCGCTAATGCCGGCCTCTTGCTCAGCCAACAAGGTGCTGTACTGGTCGGCGAACTGGTCGAAGAACTCGTCACCGCGGTCGGAGACCGAGGCAGCGAAGTAGGCGCGGTTCGCCAGCTCGAAGGCCAGGGCCGCCGGGGCATGGTCGGCATGCAGCCGCTTTAGCTCGGGCACCGCCCGACTCTACCCGGATGATGCGTTGAGGCCACCTGAGTTTCCGACAGCGGCGGAGAGCCCCCAAGACCAGGGCACATAACGATCTACGGCTGGACTAACCCGGCCAACGCTCCACGGGGTCCACCAGCAAGCCGCGTGGTCGGTGAAGTCCTAATGACCCAGTGAAGCGCCGCCGCGCTCGGATCCTGGAGCACTAGTTTGGAAGACGCCGTATGCGGATCGCGGCTGACCTGGCAAGGCACTGACCTGGGTCGGAACGCGATCGGCGCCGCTGTTCCCCGTGAGCCCCCGCTGCGTCCCGCCGGATCGGGCACGCAACGGGCACGCAGGGCACAGCCGACTTTCGGCTTTTCAGGCGAGTCGATCGTGCGGCCAGGATCATGATCCGGCCAGACAACGACAGACGTCGACACCCCGTGACATACCACTGCGTACGCTGACGTCCGTTGTCGTTGCCGTCAGACTGCCGCCAAAGGCCGCTCCGGCCCAACCGCGTCAAAGGAGTTGGAGCACCTCGGTCAGTGCGCCCGGACGCTGGTCGACGGGCACGGGATCGACCAGGTGAACCCGGCACCCCAGCGCGGCAGCACCCACGTCCGCAACGCGATCGTCTCCCACCATGAGTGCATCGCCGGGCGCCACTGCGAGCTTGTCGCACGCCATCTGGAAGATCCGGGGATCGGGCTTCTCCACCCTGCACTCGAAAGAGAGGAAGTAGGCGTCCACGAGGTCGTCGACACCGTGGTCGCGGAAGACAGGGCGCATGTCCCAGCCGATATTGCTGACGACAGCAACCGGGATGCCTCGCCCGCGCAGGGCACGGAGGGTTTCCTCGGCGTCGGGATACGGATGCCAAGCCTCGGACACCTGTGAACGGTCATACAGGGCCTCAGCCAGGTCAGCCGACGGCCACCCCGCCTCCCGAGTGAGGGCCGTGAAGGCGGCCCGGTGTCGTTCAGCGGTCAGATCACGCCCCCGCCACAGCTCCTCCAGATGGGTGGGCACTCGGCACGGAGGCACCCCTCCCGGTTGAGCCCCGAACTCTTCCAGCCTGCCAGCGCACGCATCGAGTTCACCCTCGGGCACGGCCAGACCCGCATCCGCTACCACCGCACGCAGCCACTGCGCGGTCGATTCGATCCGGAACAGGGTCCCAGAGAAGTCGAACATCACACCCTTGATCATGCCGCCGATCCTGGCCGCGCCGGCGAATGGCCCGCAAGCCCACGACCGACCAAGATTCTCAACCCGAGCGATCCATCAACGCCCTCAGATCCTTGAATCCCGAATCAGCTGAGGAACAAGAGCCGACCTGGTCGATTTCAAGAATCGCCATCAACGGCGGTCAGTTGGGCACGCGGTCGGCGTAGCGACTTTGGCCGGGAGCTGCTTTGGCGCGAGTGATCATGGCCCCGTAAGCTTCCGGCGCGTCGGGCAGTCTGTGGACCTGCCCGGTAAAGCACGACGTTGGGGCCATGATCTTCGAGGCTCGCGCCAAAGTGGCTGGCTAAAGTCGCGGAGCCGACCGCCCCAGCCACGACGCGTTCTGACCTCATGCACGGTGTGCCTGCCTCGTGGGCGGGAGCGGGCGGCCGGCGGTGCCGAGCGGGGCGGAGACATGAGCGCGGGCGCCGCCGGCCGCCCGCGCCCGCCCAGAGGAGCGAAGCGACGACGGGCGCTTGATGAGGTAGAGAAACCTGTAACAGCTTGCGCGGGGTCACGCGTCGAAGTCGTACTCCAGGATGTAGGAGGCGGCATCGAGCGTCATCTCGTTGATCTCGACGGGGCGGCCTTCGTCCGCGAATGCGGTGCGGCAGATGAGGATGACAGGTGTGCCCGCGGAGATGCTCAACTGCGCCGCCTCATGCTTCGAGGGCATGCGTGAGCGGATCTCCTCACGGAAGTGCACTGGCTTGTAGCCGAGTTCGGCAAGCCGTGCGTACGTTCCGCCGGGACCTGTGTCCTCCTGGGTGATTGCGGACCCTGCGACCACCGACGTGGGCAGGTAGCTCGTCGCGAGCAGGACGGGCTTCCCGTCCAGGACGAACCGCCGGCGCCTCACGCAGACGCTGTCTTCCTCGGCTAGGTCGAGGACCAGGCTGACGCGCTCGGGAGCGGCCTCCTCGGACACCGTCACCTGGTCCACAACGAGTGCGCGGCTCTCGGTGTCGGCAGACCAGATAGAGCGGCCACTTCCCCACTGTTCTTGTGACAGTCGCTGGATGCCCCGGCGTCGTAGGGGTCGGAAGTCTCGTACGAACACGCCGGCGCCCTTGCGTGCTTCGGCGACGCCTTCGTCCCTGAGTACGCCCAGGGCCTGGCGGGCCGTCATGCGGGCCACGTCGTACTCGGCCATCAGGTCGTTCTCTCCCGGAAGCCGGTCACCGGGACCGTAC